>JAUXFA010000193.1 GCA_030620285.1 Piscirickettsiaceae bacterium | reverse complement strand
TAACATAAAGCCCATACAGGCCCCAATCAGGATTTGATGAGTCACAATAAGTAAGCCGGTTCCACTCAGTGGATCGACTGCTGGCGCTAGATTTGGAATGGCAGGGACGATAACAATGCTAATGGCGAGAGCGACTAATAATCGGCTACGTACAGAGATAAAATTACTACTGAAAATAGGCGCCGCCATTATCAGGGCAGCGATACGAAAAAAAGGCCAAATATAACTGCCAATTAGTCCGGTAATTTCAGCGACAGTGAACTGCATGGCTAGCCGATAAGAAAGGGGATATCTTCAAAAAGTCGTCGGGCATAACCAGTGATTAAACTCAACATCCATGGGCCTGCGATAACTAAAACAAGAATAGTGACTAATAGTTTTGGGATAAAAGAAAGAGTCTGTTCGTTGATCGAGGTGGCCGCCTGAAACATGCTAACGATTAAACCAACAAATAATGCTGGCAATAAGATTATTGCGATCATAATGGTGATGATTTGCAAGGTTTGTTGCATGATGGTTAAGACTGTTTCAGGTGTCATGATTTCTCTCCTGTCTTAGACATAAAAGCTTGAAGCTAAAGTGCCCATTATGAGGATCCAACCGTCAATTAATACAAACAACATCAGTTTAAAAGGCAGTGAAATAATGATGGGAGGTAACATCATCATACCCATCGCCATCAACACACTGGCGACCACCAGATCGATAATTAAAAAGGGAATAAAAATGATAAAACCTATTTGAAAAGCCGTTTTAAGTTCACTGGTCACAAAGGCAGGTAACAATAGCCGAAATGGAACATCTTGTGCAGTATCCAATTCAGGATGAGCGGCGATATTAGCAAAAAATTCAAGATCACTTTCTCGAGTCTGAGACAGCATAAACACTCTAAAGGGCTGAGCAGATTGTTCAATAGCCGTGGTGACGCCAATTTCACCATCCATATAGGGTTTAACCCCGTCAAGATAGGCTGTATTAAAGACCGGATGCATAATAAAAAAAGTTAAAAATAATGCGAGCCCTATCAGCACTTGATTAGACGGAGTCTGCTGAATACCCATTGCCTGTCGAAGTATGGCAAGTACGATAACAATGCGTGTAAAAGAGGTCATCATCATTAACGCCGCGGGTAATAGCGTTAGCACCGTCATTAATGCAAGAATTTGCAAAGTGACAGTATAACTTTGACCTCCATCCTCACCAGTAGCAACCGTTATAGCCGGTATACCGGGTTCAGCAAAAACTAAAGCAGGCATAAACAGTAACAATAATGTGATAAGGCTGCGAGTCATGATGATGGTTGTTTTTGCATCATTTGCTGTAGTTTTTCAGCAAACTTACTAGGGGGCGTTGTGGCATTGTCAGTGTGAATTGGTTTTTCAAGAACAAGCAAGGTTTGAATTTGTTGCGCGGTCACCCCAACTAAAATTTGTTGTTCACCTACTTGAAGTAAGAGTGCGCGTTCCCGTGTTCCTAATGGCAATCCTGCAATAATTTTCATTTCTCCATTAGCCGTTGCTTGAAAACGATTAGTACGACGCAATAGCCAAGCTAAAAAGGCAATGGTGATTAATACCAGAACCAAGCCAAAAAATGTTTCAAGCAAAGCTCCTGAGCTGATAGGAGATGTCGTTAAGGTTTTCGCTGAACTTATCTCTTCAGTCGTTTCAGCTGCAAAACAAATGCTAGAAGTAAGCCATAAGCTCAAGCCGTAAAAGAGGGTAATGATTGTCTTCATTATCTTAGTTTTTTAATGCGTTCATCGGCGCTAATAACATCGGTTAAGCGAATACCAAATTTGTCATTGACCACCACTACTTCACCATGAGCAATTAATGTTTCATTAACAAGTACATCCATTGGCTCTCCTGCCAGACGATCTAATTCAACGACTGAGCCTTGGCTCAGTTGCAAGAGATTGCGAATGTTCATTTTAGTGCGGCCAATTTCCATTGATATCGTGACTGGGAGATCCAGCACCATATCAAGATTCATATCTGCATTCATTGCAGGCGCGGAATCATCACTAAGTTGAGTAGCAGGAGCAGCTTGCGCAGCTTCACCATCAGCTTGTTCTTCTAAGGCTTCTGCCCATGGATCGGCTTCAGCTTCACCTTTGGTTTCAGCTTCACCATCAGCTTGCTCTTCTAAGGCATCTGCCCATTCATCAGCAGTCTCTTGATCAGTTTGTGTTTCTTCTTCACTCATAATTATTCACTCTTTTGCAGCTCAAATATTGGTGTTGCATCAACAGGATGTTCAATCATGTCAGTAATTTTTAATGCAGCTTTATCTTTATGTTCACCATAGGTGGCATGAAACATTGGAATATCTTCAACACTAGTCACAACAGTTTCAGGCATATCAATAGGTAAAATATCACCAGGTTTTAAATTCAACACCTGGCGTAAAGTCATGTCGATGTCGACTAACCCTGCAGATACATTGACATCTGCCACTAATAGTTCATCTTTTAATGCATTAGGCCAACGATCATCATCTCCGGAACGATCACTTTGTAATCCGGTGTCTAATAAGTCACGAATGGGTTCTAGCATGGAATAAGGCAGTGTAATGTGCATATCACCACCACCACCATCTAATTCAATATGGAAAGTGGATACCACTACAACCTCACTAGGGCTCACAATATTGGCAAATTGAGGATTAACCTCATGATTAATAAATTTAAACTCTGCAGGCATGATCGGCGACCATGCTTCATCTAAATCTTTGAAGCATAATAAAAGCAGCATATGGATGACGCGTAATTCAGTAGAGGTGAATTCACGTCCCTCAATACGTGCCTGAAAACGACCTTCACCACCAAAATAATTATCGAGAATACTAAATACTAAATTAGGTTCAAATACAATTAAACCGGTACCACGTAATGGATTTAGATTAATAAGATTAAGACTAGTGGGGACAAAAAGGGTATGCACATACTCGGAAAATTTTAAGATCTGAATACCACTTATGGAGATTTCAGCAGAGCGACGTAGCATATTAAAGAGACTAATTCGAAGATGGCGACCAAACCGTTCATTGATCATCTCTAAGGTTGGCATTCGCCCACGAATAATGCGATCTTCGTTACCAAAGTTATAGGATCTTGCCTCTGCATTATCTATCTCTTCGGCTTCGGTTTCAATTTCGCCGCCATCCATGCCTGTTAATAAAGCATCGACTTCGTCTTGTGAAAGTATATCGTGAACGGCCATAATATTATTGCATCAAAAAACTAGTGAAATAGACGGCTTCTAAACCATCTTCTATTTGTTCCGCTTTTAGCACTTGATTCGCTTTAGCAAGTACTGCTTGTTGTAATGCTTTAGTACCAGCAGAATTGAGATCGTCATATTTTTGACCGTAGAATAATAAAAGTAATTCATGCTGAATAGCGGGGAGGTGTAACTTGAATGCATCAATAATCAGCTGGTCACGTGCCATGACTTTTAATTTAACCTGTAAAAACCGTACTTCATTATTGCTTTGCTTGGAAAAATTGACATTAAAAGGTGTTTCAACAGAGTAATAGATGGCGTGTGCCTTGGCTGGCATGACCTCTGCCGCCTCTTCATCAGATGCTGCCTCCTCATCACTACCTAAAAATAACATAGCACCAACTCCTGCAAGGGCGAGCACCAATACGGCAATTATGATGATAAGTAGCTTTGATTTTCCACCACCACCATCGCCTTCGGTAACCTCAATATCGTCTTGTTGTTCAGCCATTAGAATGGATCCTATTC
>JAUXFA010000268.1 GCA_030620285.1 Piscirickettsiaceae bacterium | reverse complement strand
GCATGGCCTTGTGAACCATAACCGACGATAGTGACTTTCATACCTTTGATAATAGATAGGTCACAGTCTTTATCGTAATAAACATTCAAACTCATTTTTTAATTCCTTAAATTCTACAAAATATAATTTTTACCACGTAATTAAACGTGCAAACTTTTTTCACCAAGAGCAATACCTGATACGCCTGAGCGTACTGTTTCCAGTATTTTGTACTCTGTTAATACTTCAATAAACGAATCCAGCTTATCGCCAGAATCTGTTAATTCAATGGTATAGATTGATGGCGTGACATCAATAATTCGGCCATTAAAAATATCTGCTAATCGTTTCATTTCATCACGCTGATCCGCTGTTGATGCATGAATTTTTATTAGCATCATCTCTCTTTCAATATGAGGGCCTTTTGTTAATTCAAGCAATGTCACCACATCAATCAATTTGTTTAATTGTTTAGTTATTTGCTCAACCACACGTTCTGTACCTGTCGTCACAATCGTCATTCGTGATAACGATGGATCTTCTGTCGGCGCAACGGTTAGTGACTCAATATTATAAGCACGCGCTGAAAATAAGCCAGCCACACGGGATAAAGCCCCCGCCTCATTCTCAATTAAAATAGCAATAATATGCCGCTGCATTATGATAACTCCCGCTCAGAACTCTGTGGCATTTCACAATGAGGAGACATATGCATTTCATTATGCGCCTTACCCGCTGCAATCATTGGGAATACATTTTCCAATTGATCGGTCACGATATCTAAAAAGACCAATCTATCTTTCATTGCAAATGCTTTTTCCATTGCTGGCCTAAGATCTTCCGGTTTTTCAACTCGAATACCCACATGACCATAGGCTTCTGTTAATTTGACAAAATCAGGTAACGACTCCATATAAGAATGTGAATAACGTTCTTTATAGAAGAACTCTTGCCATTGACGAACCATGCCCAAATAGCGATTATTCAAAGCCACAATCTTAATCGGCAAACCATATTGCAAACAAGTTGATAGCTCCTGAATACACATCTGGATACTGCCTTCACCGGTAACACAAACAACCGTTTCTTCTGGATAAGCTAATTGCACACCCATTGCTGCTGGCAGACCAAAACCCATCGTGCCTAAACCACCCGAGTTAATCCAACGGTTAGGTTTGTCAAAACCATAATATTGTGCGGCCCACATTTGATGTTGACCTACATCGGAGGTGACATAGGCATCCCCACCAGTAATTTCATGTAATAACTCAATAACAGCTTGTGGTTTGATCTTGTCACTGTTTTTGTCGTAAGACATACATTGCTGATTTTGCCAGCCATGAATGATTTTCCACCACCCATCAATATCCTTTTTCTGCGGCTGTTTACTGCCGGTTTCCAACATGTGGTTCATTTCCTGCAACACATCTGCAACATTACCTACAATGGGAATATCAACTGTGATCGTTTTAGAAATTGATGATGGATCAATATCAATATGAATAATTTGGGCATCGGGACAAAACTCAGCAATTTTGCCGGTAACACGATCATCAAAACGTGCGCCAATAGCAATCAGCACATCACAATCATGCATTGCCATATTGGCTTCATAAGTACCATGCATTCCCAACATGCCGATGAATTGATCATCACTGGCAGGATAAGCACCTAAGCCCATCAAGGTGCTGGTAATTGGGTAGCCTAAATGACGTACAAATGTGCGTAACTCTTCAGATGCATTACCTAACACTACGCCACCGCCGCTATAGATCATGGGCTTCTTCGCGGACAATAATAATTTAACAGCTCGTCTAATTTGGCCTGGATGACCTTTAACCGTTGGTTGATATGAACGCATTGTTACCTTATCAGGATAATGATAAGGAATTTTAATGTCTGGATCGGTAATATCTTTTGTTACATCAACAACAACCGGGCCAGGTCGACCTGTGCTGGCCACATAAAATGCTTTTTTAATGGTTTCAGCTAATTTACTGAGATCTTTTACTAAGAAATTATGTTTCACACATGGCCGTGTGATCCCAACAGCATCAACCTCTTGAAAAGCATCACTACCAATTACAGCTGAGGAGACTTGACCGGTAATAACAACCATTGGAATTGAATCCATATAGGCTGTTGCAATACCAGTAACAGCATTCGTTGCACCTGGACCAGAAGTCACTAATACTACACCGGGCTTTCCAGTAGCACGCGCATAGCCATCTGCTGCATGTGTTGCAGCCTGCTCATGGCGTACCAAAATATGTTTAACATCATCCTGCTGGTAGATTGCATCATAAATATGCAATACCGCACCGCCAGGATAGCCAAACAAATATTCAACACCTTCGTCCTTTAAAGAACGAATTAGAATTTCGCCACCGCTTAGTTCCACGTGGTCCCCTTAAAAATTAAACGCCGTAAAGACAATCAAAAAATATAAAACGGTTAAATTTACTGGTAATATCGCCTAAGGTCAAGTGTTTAAAGGGCTAAGACCATTGTTATTTTATGGAAATTAAGCGCTATTTGTATAGCTATGGCATAATTCCACCCCATGACTGAATCTTATATTAAACAACTAACAATCACTCAGCCCGATGACTGGCACCTTCACTTGCGCGACGGATCGGCACTTAATAGAACGGTAAGCGATACCGCTCGCTATTTTGGCCGAGCAATCGTGATGCCTAATTTACGTCCGCCCGTCACGACAACAGAGCTAGCCATTAATTATCGCCAACGTATTTTAACGGCACGGCCTGAAGGCAATAATTTT
>JAUXFA010000194.1 GCA_030620285.1 Piscirickettsiaceae bacterium | reverse complement strand
CAACAGATCTTGTGCAGGCTCTGCCGATTCTAACTGTTCTTCATTAGCAATCGCTTTAGTTAATAACACATCTCGGGCACGAGAACGAAGTTCCGCCACAATATCAGCATCAAACTCTTCAATATTGAGCATTTCCTGCTCAGCAACATAAGCAATTTCATCTAAACTCGAGAAGCCTTCCTGTGCCAAAATCAGAGCAACATCTTCATCAACATCAAGATCATCCATAAATACTTGAACCAAGGTACCGACTTCTACCTCTGCTTTTTGGTCTGCATCGGAGGCAGACATGATATTAAGCTCCCACTTTGTCAGTTGGCTTGCTAGTCGTACGTTTTGACCTCCACGGCCAATCGCTTGTGAAAGCTGATCATCTTCTACCGCAATATCCATACTGTGTTTGTCTTCATCAACAACAATTGATAGTGCCTCGGCTGGTGCCATTGCATTAATGGCAAACCGCGCAGGTTCTTCATCCCACAAAATAATATCAACCCGTTCACCACCCAGCTCATTGGTTACAGCTTGTACTCGGGAACCGCGCATACCAACACAGGCACCCACGGGATCAATACGTGGCTCTGTTGCTAAAACAGCAATCTTGGCGCGTAGACCTGGGTCACGTGCCGCACCCTTGATTTCGATCATGCCATCACCAATTTCAGGCACTTCTAATTTGAATAGTTCAATCAATAGTTCTGGTGCAACACGACTTACTATTAATTGTGGCCCACGGCCTTCTGGGCGAATTTCTTTCAAATAACCACGAACACGATCGCCGGTACGGAAAGTTTCCCGAGGAATCATTTCTTCCCGAGGAATAAAGGCTTCGGCATTACCACCTAAATCTAAGGTGACATTGCCACGTTCTACTCGTTTGACTGTGCCGTTTATAAGTTGGCCGACTTTATCTTGGTAAAGTTCAACTACTTGTGCTCGTTCCGCTTCACGTACTTTTTGCACAATGACTTGTTTAGCTGTTTGAGCTGCAATACGTCCAAACTCAACCGATTTCATCGGCTCACGAATATAGCCACCGATTTCAGCATCTTTTTGTTGTTTTAGCGCATCTTCCAAGCTGATTTGTATCTCAGTAGATTCAAGTGGTTCCTCTTCGCTAGCTTCAACAATTAACCATTGGCGAAATGTTTCATAATCACCCGTTTCACGGTCGATAACTACATGAGCATCCAACACCATAGACTGGCGTTTACTTGTCGCCATAGCAAGCGCTGCTTCAATCGCTTCAAAAATGACTTCCTTGCCCACTCCTTTTTCATTAGAGACAGCATCTACAACCAACAAAATTTCTTTATTATTCATTTCGACCTCAAGGACCTGCACACCAAACTAATCCAACTTAAACTTCACACTTAACCGCTTATAATACGCTTTCTTTAGGCAACGAGTCTCGCTTTTGCTAACTTTGTGAAGGGTAAGGCATAAATTTCACCATCCACTTCAATCAAAACTTCACCGTCACTAAAACCGTGCAATATACCTCTAAAATTTCGACGACCTTGAATCGGCAATTTCATCGCCAATTTCGCTTCATTTCCAGCGAAACGTTCAAAATCTTTTTCCTTAAATAACGGACGATCAAAACCAGGAGAGGAAACCTCCAAAGAGTAAGCGCTACTAATAGGATCTTCGACCTCTAAAATACCGCTCACCTGATGACTCACTCGTTCACAGTCTTCTATTGAAATACCTTGTTCAGAATCAATATAAACCCGTAAAACGGTATGCTGCCCATTCTTTATATACTCAACACCCACAAGCTCGTAACCAAGCGATTCGATTGGTGTTTCAATTAACTGTTCAATTTGGTCACTAATTGCCATACGCATAAAAAAAGGGCTCTAGGCCCAATTCAAATCTCCATAAAAACAAAAACCCCATATCGGGGTTCTGTATCTTCGTGGTAGTTAATAAACCAACTACCTAAAACTCAACAAGACGGAATTATAGTAGAAGTATGAAGATATTTCAAGTTGTTCCTAGTCAATATAACTTGTCGATCATGGTTTTCGGGCAATCACTTTTTTACATGCAAAATTCATAGCGTATTCGCTGCTAGATCTAAATCTAGCCAGAAAACTAATAACATTGATACCTTTAATGTTAGATATTTTAAATCTCAAAACTATCTGTAACTTCTATTTTCATAAACCGTCTTAATTTACAGGACATAAGAATATGAGCTGTTACTTCGAGTGAGGAATAATGAGCCGCCGCCTCAATCTATACTCATCCAAATGCAAAGGAGTCGTCATGAATAGGACTATCTTAATCATTCTGTTATCAATACTGAGTCTATTATTACTCAACCGATGTCATGCTTCAAATAATGGTTTTGACCTCACTGATGCACTAGTTCCTGCTGAGTTAATTATGAGTGGTGGACCAGCAAAAGATGGGATCCCATCACTTGATCAACCAAAATTTATTGCCGCTAGTGAAGCGGGGTTTTTACAAAATTCAGATCGTATATTAGGCATGAATTTTCAAGGCATCAAAAAGGCCTATCCCATCAAAATATTGAATTATCACGAAATAGTGAATGATGATTTTAATGGCCAAGCTATCACTATTACCTTTTGCCCTTTATGCGGCAGTGGCATTGCTTATTCAGCGAATATCAATGGCAACAAACATAATTTTGGCGTATCCGGGCTTTTATATAATAGTGACGTGCTACTTTATGACCGAGAAACACAAAGCCTATGGTCACAGATCATGAATAAAGCGATTAGTGGCCCTTTAAAATTTCATCGGTTACAAGCCATCACATTAAGCCATACCAGTTGGCAAGATTGGAAACACCGCTATCCTAATACATTAGTTCTCTCCACAGATACCGGTTACCAACGTGATTACACAAACAACCCTTATGATGGTTATGAATTAGACAGTAGTATCTGGTTTCCTGTTACCGCGCAAGATAATCGCTATCATCCAAAAGCATTGGTTGTTGGCATTGAGCTCAATGGCCAATTCAAAGTCTATCCATTTTTGGAATTAGAAAAGCTTAACTCTGAAGTAAAGGATACTTTTGCTAGTGAAGATCTTATTATTCGCTATAACAAGCAACATCAAAGTGTCAGTATTTATGATCCACACGGTAATGAATTACCAACCATCACCACTTTCTGGTTTGCTTGGTATGCCTTCCACCCACAAGGACTCGTATTTAAAGCAAATTGATCTGATCATGCGTTGTTCTCAACTATCACAGCTATACCGGCATCAATTTACGTTCTCTATAGGCTCCAATAGTGATGGTGCCAGCGCTAACATTGATTGCTCAATAGCATCAATATCTGATGTTAACTCGTTCGCCTCCATAGCTTCAATCAACTTTGAAATACGCGAATAAAACACCTTAAAACAGGCTGAAAATGCCTCGCGTTTGTCCTCGTCATTTCCTAGCACTGCGGCTGGATCAGATACGCCCCAATGGACATGCCGAGGGTTTCCGATAAAACGTGGACAAATCTCTTGTGCTGCATTACCACAAACAGTAATAACAATATCTAAGCTCGGAGCACCTTCCGCGGCAAAACTATCCCAACTTTTACTGTGTGGATCGAAGCTAATCGCCAAATCGCTAATTTGTTCTAATGCCAACGGATTCACCGTTCCCGTTGGATGACTTCCGGCACTAAATACTTGAAAAAATTGCCCTCCAATACCGTTAAAAAGTGCTTCAACCATTATGCTTCGAGCGGAGTTTCCTGTACAAAGAACT
>JAUXFA010000218.1 GCA_030620285.1 Piscirickettsiaceae bacterium | reverse complement strand
AAGTCAGAAAAAAATACAACGACATCATTTTTCCAGCGATAAAAAAGTTTAAACCCGAATTACTACTCATTTCAGCAGGATTTGATGCCCATAAAGATGATCCTTTAGCGTCAATCATGCTAGTTGAAGATGATTATCGCTGGATTACCCAGGAATTAATGCAACTAGCCAATAGCTATGCTGACAACCGCATCATTTCATCTCTGGAAGGGGGCTACAATTTATCAGCTTTAGCGGCGAGTGTTGCAGCGCATATTGAAGTATTGATGAAGGTTTGAGGTTGTTGCTATCGCCCCAATGCCACTTCAACGGCTAGTACCCGCTGTGTTGTTGCCAAAACCGTATCTGGATTTAAGCTCATGGAATCAATGCCTATTTTTACCAAATATTCGGCCATTTCAGGATAATCAGACGGCGCTTGACCGCAAAGCCCCGAATGCTTGGCATTCCTTTTCGCTCCCTCGACCGCCAACCTGATCATTTCTTTAACACCAGGATCGCGCTCATCAAAATCTTCGGCAATGATTTCAGAATCTCGGTCCACGCCCAAAGTTAGCTGGGTTAGATCATTAGAGCCAATAGAAAAGCCATCAAAATACTTGGAAAATGCGTCAATCTGAATCACATTATTGGGGATTTCGCACATCATGTAAATCTGTAAGCCATGCACACCACGTTTTAATCCTAGATCAGCCATACGTTGAATAACACGTCTAGCTTCCATTTCCCGACGGCAAAATGGAATCATCAGGATCACATTGCTCAGGCCCATTGATTCTCGAACGCGCTTCATTGCGGCACATTCCAAAGCAAATCCTTCTTCATAGTCAGGGTGGATATAACGTGAGGCACCCCTGAAACCAAGCATTGGATTTGCCTCCTCACGTTCAAACCAGTGCCCACCCAATAAAGCGGCATATTCATTGGTTTTGAAATCAGACATTCTTACCACAACCGGTTTGGGATAAAAGGCAGCCGCGATGGTTCCTACACCCTCTGACAGCCGATCAATAAAATAGCTCTCAGGATTGTCATAACCTTGTGTCAAATCTAGTAGTTGCTTCCTTTCTACAGAATCTTCAACTCGCTCGGGATGGATCAACGCCATGGGATGGGCTTTAATATATTCCGTAATAATAAATTCCATACGCGCTAATCCCACACCATCATTGGGCAAAAAGCTTTTTGAAAACGCCAGTTCCGGATTACCAAGATTAAGCATAATCTTAGTTGATGGTCTGGCCAAGCTGGACAAATCCGTTTTACTTATTTCGTAATCGAGTTTACCTTCATAGATTTTGCCAATATCCCCTTCTGCACAGGATAAAGTGATAAATTGGCCATTATTAATCGTAGTGGTTGCCTTATCACACCCTACTACAGCAGGAATCCCCAGTTCACGAGCAATAATGGCGGCATGACAGGTTCGGCCACCGCGATTAGTCACAATGGCGGCAGCAATTTTCATCACTGGTTCCCAATCCGGCGTCGTAATATCGGCAACCAGAATTTCACCTGCTTTAAAATATTTTAACTGTTCAGTATTCTTGATGATATGAGCATCACCTGTGGCAATTTTATTACCAACAGCATGGCCAGTAATAAGAGGAGATTTTTTATCTTTCAGAATATATTGTTCCAGAATGCTGCCCTGCCTTTGTGAAACCACTGTTTCGGGTCGGGCTTGCACTATATATAACTGTCCATCAATGCCATCTTTAGCCCACTCCATATCCATGGGTCTGTCTTGCCTGGCTTTTACACTGTAATGTTGTTCGATCTTAATAGCATAATCCGTCAAGGTCAAAATATCGCTATCATTTAAACAAAACTGATTTCGCTCTGTCTCTGAAGTGACAATATTTTTTATTGCTTCGCGAGTACGCCCCGAACTGTAAATCATTTTTATTTTTTTAGCGCCAAGGGTTTTCCGCAAGACCGTTCTATATCCTTGAGAAAAAGTTGGTTTATGAACATAAAACTCGTCTGGATCTACAGTTCCCTGAACAACATTTTCTCCTAATCCATATGCTCCGGTAATGAAAACAACATCTTTGAAGCCCGACTCGGTATCTAGCGAGAACATTACACCACTTGAAGCTAAATCTGAACGTACCATTTTCATGACACCGATGGATAAAGCCACTTTGAAGTGATCAAACCCCTGATCAATACGGTAATGAATAGCACGATCGGTAAACAAGCTGGCAAAACAACGCTTACAGGCATCTAATAATTCTTTACCACCGTGAATATTAAGAAAGGTATCTTGTTGTCCTGCAAAGCTGGCTGTTGGTAAATCTTCGGCAGTTGCGGAGCTGCGTACCGCTACACTTAAGTCTTCACCATATTGCTGTTGTAGTTGTGAAAACGCATTTAATATTTGCTCTACTAAATCATCGGGCAATGGAGCTGCATAAACTATTTCTCTAGCTCGTTTAGCTCGTTTGGCAAGGTCGACAACGTCATCAGGATCTAAGCCATCAAGCGCATCATGCAATGCTTCCCAAGCATTGGCCTGTTCCAGCATAGATCGATAAGCATCCGCAGTAATGGCAAAACCGTTTGGAATTTTTATATCTTTGGCCGTTAACTCCTGATACATTTCGCCCAGGGATGCATTTTTTCCACCCACTGTAGGGATATCATCTAATGATAACTCATCAAACCAACGGATAAATTGCGATTTTGTAGACATAACAAACTCCTATTTAACTATTTGATAGTTTAAACTACACTATAAATATTAACAGGATATCAAGAGTAATTGCAGTCAATCATCGCCTTTCCTCTTCTTTAGTTTTTTTGGAATATGAACTCTGGAAACTAAAATAGAAAACTATCGCAGAATTGCTATTATATTTAAGGAACGAGTATGGAATAACTTTTACAACTATGGCGCAGAATTTTTCTTCTGCTTGTACGATCTCAAGAGGAGCATAGTTGCGCTATGTGACGATTGAGATCGTACAAGCAGAAGAAAAAGGCAAGTCAGAGTTGTAAAAGTTATTTCTTTACCGTTCCTAAGCAACCCAAACAAATTTCTCTATCTATGTGGAGCTTGATCGCTACCATAAATTTGCTTACTTGAGATTATCCTTAAGTCCAATTCAACATCAATAACAATAAGGAATCACGTATTTTGACGACTTCTACATATCATAAAATTGACAGAGAACTATTAGCAAAAGATTTAGATAATATTAAAGAAAAAGTTTTGGCAGACCTTGGTGACAAAGACTTCCACCATTTAAAAAAAATAGAACGTTGGGGACGATTATGCACTCTACTTGGATATGGTACAGCCTGGATAATCCCTAATCCTATCTCGGCCTACCTCATCAGCCAAGGCATTACAACGCGCTGGACGACCATTGCCCATCACATTAGTCATAGAGCCTACGATAAAATCAAAGGGATACCGGCACATTATACGAGCAAGGGTTT
>JAUXFA010000034.1 GCA_030620285.1 Piscirickettsiaceae bacterium | reverse complement strand
TCTGATTCATCTTTTAGTCGTTTAACCATTGGATGTTTAGGATTCAATTCAAAAATAGGTTTTGTATCTGCTCCCATTTGTTGGCCTGCCGCTTTTAGCATCCGCTCAAGATTCGCACTCATATCATTTTCATCAGCGACTAAACATGCTGGAGAATCAGTCAAACGATGGGTAATGCGTACATCTTTAACTTTATCACCTAATGTCTTTTAACACGTTCAACTAAGTCTTCAAATTTCTTATCGACTTTTTCTTGAGCTTTCTTCTCTTTCTCATCTTCAAGCTCACCAAGGTCTAAATCACCTTTAGCAACAGATTGAAGTTGTTTTCCATCAAATTCAGTGAGTGAATTTGTTAACCATTCATCCACACGATCTGCTAACAACAGAACCTCAATGCCTTTCTTGGTAAATACTTCAAGATGGGGACTATTTTTAGCGGCAGCAAAGCTCTCTGCTGTGATGTAGTAGATCTTATCTTGCTTATCTTTCATGCGACCGACATAGTCTGCTAAAGAAACAGTTTGCTCTTCTGAACCTGTTTCAGTAGTCGAAAAACGCATTAAGTTTGCTAAAGCCTCTTTATTGGCAAAGTCTTCACCTGGGCCTTCTTTAATGACTTGACCAAATTCTTTCCAGAATTCAGCATATTTTTCAGCATCATTCTTGGCCATTTTTTTAAGTTCGCCCAGTATCTTCTTCACTGACGCGGCACGAATACTATCAATTGTTTTACTACCTTGAAGAATTTCACGCGAGATATTCAAAGGCAGGTCATTGGTATCAATTACACCTCGGATAAAACGTAGGTAACGTGGCATTAATTGTTCTGCATCTTCCATCACAAAAACACGTTTCACATAGAGTTTTAAACCATGACTACTATCACGGTCCCATAAATCAAATGGTGCTTTTGATGGGATGAAAAGTAATGAGGTATATTCTGTTTTACCTTCGACTTTATTATGGCTCCAACTTAATGGATCTTGGTAATCATGGGCGATTTGCTTGTAAAACTCTTTATAATCATCATCACTGATTTCGCTTTTTGATAATGACCACAAAGCCGTGGCTTTATTAACTGTTTCATCTTCTAAAACAACAGAAGCATCAATGTCACCGTCTTCATTTGGCACGGGGTCTTTTGCCATCAGGATTGGTAAATTAATGTGATCCGAGTATTTGCTGATAATGTTGCGTAAACGCCAGCTACTTAGGAATTCATCTTGGTCTTCACGCAAGTGTAAGGTAATTTCTGTACCACGTTGTGGCATATCAATTGTTTCAATCGAAAACTCAGCCTTGCCTTGTGATTGCCATTGCACACCATGCTCACTACTCATACCCGCACGTCGGGTTTTCAGTGTGACATTATCGGCAACAATAAAGGTCGAATAGAAACCAACACCAAATTGACCAATTAATTGTGAATCTTTGGTTTCATCACCCGTCATTTTATCGAAGAATTTCTTGGTGCCAGAGTTGGCAATGGTACCGATATTATCAATGACTTCTTCTCTGCTCATACCAATGCCATTATCTGTAATGGTGATGGTATTAGCATCTTTATCAAAAGCAACACGAATTTTTAAATCAGCATCATCTTCATATAAAGCATCATCTGATAAAGCTTCAAAACGCAATTTATCAGAGGCATCAGCCGCATTAGAAATCAATTCCCGCAGGAATATTTCTTTATTGCTATATAGCGAGTGGATCATCAGATCCAGTAATTGTGAAACTTCTGTTTGGAAACCTAGTGTTTCCTTATGTGCATCAACACCCATTGAACATGCCTCCATCGGCTTTTTTTAACTTAAATCAGCAGATGGGGGCAATGCTATAAAAGTTCAAGTCATTCTATGATATTTTTATTGCTAAAGTTACTCAATATTATGCCGCTATGATAGTTATAAAGTGCTTTATTAAGGGGTTATTATGGATATTCAATTTAGTGAAAGTGTGCGAGCTCTCGCCAAGGCCCCAGATAAAAAAGAAAATGGTCCTATCGGCCCTATCGTTTCAGAATTAGCCCATGAAAAAAATGCAGCTAAAAAAGCACTCAATGCCTCGATACTTGAATCAACAATCAATGTTACTGCTGCCGATTCACCGTTATCTTTAGTACTTAAAACCGCATTGGAAGGTATTAATGAAGCACTTGGCAGTGATACTGCAATTCAAGAAGCCTATGACTCAGGTTTAGATGTTAGCCCTGAAGCAACGGCTGATCGTATCGTTTCATTGAGCACAGCCTTTCTTAGCGCCTATCAAGAACAAAATCCTGACAAATCCGTAGCCGATTTCATTGCTGTTATCAGTGGTGGTATCGACCAAGGGTTTAAAGAAGCTCGTGATATTTTGGAAGGTTTGCAAGTCTTAGAAGGTGAAATTGCTGGAAACATCGATACAACATATGATCTTGTACAGGCTGGACTCCAATCATTCCTAGAAAGTTTTAGCAATACAGAGACTTGATTATTCATCAAATCTTGCATTGAAGACATATTACTTATACAGTTGGGAACTCCCAACTAAATTAAGGAAGATGATATGTCTGTAGCAAGAGTCACTGAAGTAATTGCAAGTTCTCCAAAAAGTTTTGATGATGCGATTGAGCAAGGCGTTAAACGTGCAACCCAAACCCTTGATAATGTCACCTCTTTGTGGGTCAAAGATCAATCTGTTGAAGTAAAGAACAATAAGATTGTTGGCTACAAAGTAGCGATGAAAGTTACCTTTATCCTCAAATAGCCCCGGACTATATTATGGATTTACTTAATATGGTGCTGAGTGCATCTAAAGGTGATTTGCTTAGTAAACTAGCCAATAAACATAATATCTCTACCAATCAAACCAGTGATATTTTATCGAGTTTACTACCGCAGTTAAGCAGCCGAATACAGAATAACGCACAGCAAGAAAATGGTGCGGAATCGTTGATGAATGCACTTAAAAAAGGTAATCATCAACGTTATGTTGATGAACCTGATTTATTATCACAGGCAAACTCAGAGCTTGAAGGTAATAAAATATTAGGGCATTTACTAGGCAATAAAGAAACCAGTCGCCAAGTCGCCTCTGAAGTTGAAACTAGCACAGGCGTTAGTGCTAGCATTATCAAGAAACTATTACCGATGGCAGCCACGCTATTAATGGGCACAATGAGTAAAGGCGCTCAATCTAACGGCTTACTCGATCAATTGACTAGCGGAATATCAGGCGGTAGCAATCAAAATGATCTGCTTGGTTCCCTATTGGGATCATTAGGGAGTAATTCCGGTCAATCGTCAGCAACGAGTAACGTGGTGGGTAACTTGTTAAAAGGCTTTTTAAAATAACAGCTGTGTGACTGTTAATTATGGTCCCGTATAAATACCCAGTCATCACCTTGTGACATCTCTGGGCTAAAGCGATAGCCATCACTATCAAATTTTTGGATTTTTTCTGGCGTATTAATTTGCCGGTCAATTATGTATCGGCTCATTAAGCCCCGTGCTTTTTTGGCATAGAAGCTAATCATTTTATATTGGCCGTTTTTCCAGTCTTTAAAGATTGGGGTGATAATGCGAGCATTTAATTGATTAGCTTGTAAGGCTTTGAAATATTCGTTTGATGCTAAGTTAATGAGTACACCGTCTGACAGTTCCATCTCAATAGATTCTCGAAGTTGGCTACCCCAAAATTGATATAAATTTGCACCATTAACATTGGCAAATTTAGTACCCATTTCTAGTCTGTATGCTTGCATTAGGTCTAGTGGTTTCAATAAACCATAAAGCCCGGATAAAATTCGCAAATGCTGTTGGGCAAACTCAAAGCCTTTTTTATCTAAAGTATCAGCATCTAATCCAGTGTAAACATCGCCTTTAAAGGCTAATATGGCTTGTTTGGCATTGCTTAAATCAAATGGCCGTAACCATGTTTGAAACCGGGCCATATTCAAACCCGCCAATTTATCACTAAGCTTCATTAATGATGCTATTTCCGCAGCAGATAATTTTTTTAAGTCGTCTATCAGTTGTTGAGATTGTGCTAGGAACCGTGGCTGACTATGTTCTGAAATAACAGGGGCACTATCAAAATCCAGCGTTTTTGCTGGTGAAATAACAATCAGCATTATGTTGACGGTTTATTGTCATCACCTTCAACTGCATCAAAGCCTTCGGCATCAAAAAGCGCCTCATGCTCATCGACGTCATTTTCGACATCTACTGCATTATCTTGGATCGGTTCGGGCTCGTTTTCTTCTAATTCACCCCATGCCGCAAACGGGAAAGGCTTACGATTTTCATTGTAAGTCAAAAATAAAATAATTTGATTAATATATTTCGTTAAATCCGCAGCAAATTTGCGTAAATTTTCATTATCAGAGCCGGTAATCAGTGCAAATAGAACCTGAATCAAGATCAACGCACCTGTCACCGTCATAACGACATATAAAACAATCCAAAACAATATCATGTAAAGGATTCGAAGCCATTGATTAGGGTTTTTCAAGTTTTGTTTTAATTGTTCTTGTTCAGCCATTCATTCCACCTTTTAGTTCTACAAACACTGTATTAGTGGAAACTGTATCATGAAATGTCTGCAAGCATGTGTGACCACCTTACTTTACAGACAAATAAGCCCCCAATGCAGAACATTGGGGGCCGGGCTGCGAACTAAAGTTTAGTTATTAAAGTGTTTGTCTAAATTGTTTAGACCCGCATCATAAATACCAGCAATCGTATTAACGGCTTCTTCATCTGTTGCGCCATTTGCATCAAAACTTGAACTCCATGTCACTGTCGATTTACCGTCCTCGGCTGCTGATACCGTAATGGTTGATACATAATCAGCAATCGGTAATGGTGACTCGGTGATCTCATATGTATAGCTTTTTTCACCATGCTTATTAGACACTAACTTTTCAGTAATTTGGGCGCCATTTCCTAATGTCAATAGCCGTATAGCGCCAACTGCCCGAGCATTACCACGAGTTATTTTACTGTCCACTACCACTGGGTGCCAGACATCAAGGTGATTAAAATCACCCACCATTTTCCATGTTGTTTCTGGGCTGGCATTAACGGTAATTTCTTTACTCACTGTTAGGTTGCCTGCAAAGCTTGCCATTGCACTCGTTAATAATACTACTGATACTGTTGTTTTAATTATTGTTTGTAACATAACTCTCTTCCATCTGAAATTTAAAAGGGAATTAAATTATGCAATTTTAGCGGATGTAACAAAATACCCATTAGGGATTAATCCTTTAGGATTAGATCGCTTATAGTTGATGCAAAACACTGTTCAGTGCATCGGGTTTAACCGGCTTCATCATAAAGTGACATCCCGCCTGCTCGACCCGTTCACGTACTTTTAAATCAGCTGTGCCGGTGATCATAATGACCGGAATAGTATGCTGGTAATGCTCTCGAATTTTAATAACCAACTCAAGTCCTGTTTCATTAATCAACTGATAATCTGCAATGATGACATCGGGTCTTTCATTGTTTTGATCGAGTAATTGTTGAGTTTGTTTTCCGGATGCAAGACTTTCGATCCGACATTGCCATGACTCTAACACCTTCTCTAAGCCAAATCGTATGGTATCGTCATCCTCAACTACCCAAATCAACTTATTGACCGGAGATTGATGTTTAATGGTTTGCACTTCACCAATTAAAGCCGGATCGCCATAAGGAACGTCTACATAAAAAACAGATCCTTTACCAAGCTCTGATTGCATGCCCATATTGAGCTCTAATAAATTAGACGCTTCTTGCACAATGGACAGTCCTAATCCTAAACCTTGATCCGTTAGCTGTTTCGCTTGTTGCTCTCGATAGAAGGTGACGAATACTTTATCTATCGCCTCTTCTGACAATCCAATACCGGTGTCTAATACACAAATTCGAATATGATCTTTTAACCTTCTACAGCCCAATAACACTTTGCCATTAGGGGTATATCGAAAGGCATTAGATAACAAGTTAAGCAATATGCGTCCTAATAATATTTGATCGGTGACCACACAGACTGAGGTTTCCACACTCGAAAAAGACAGTCCTTTCTCTTTCGCTTGTGCGCTGAAATCAACGACTAACTTATCCAATACATCCTGTAAATAAAAGTGCCTTTTCTTAACCGGCAATTGGTTAGATTCTAATAAACTAATGTCTAATAAGCTGATAAACATCGTGTTCATACCATCAACAGCCGTTAAAATATTATCAATCAGTTTTGTTCGTTCAGCCTTGTTTTTACTGTCTTTCAATAAGGTCGTTAATAAACCGATGGTGTGTAATGGTTGCCGTAAATCATGACTGGCAGCTGTTAATAAACCCGATTTAGCTCGATTGGCTTTGTCTGCTTCTTTTTTAAGCTGTGTTTCAATATCAAGCATTGTTTCAGTACCTGCCAAATCCATCGATAATTGAGCAAACTGCCGAGTCTTAATCAATGATACAAACAAATAGAGTGTTAATAATAAGGTGATGAGACCGCCAGCGATGAAACCAGCATAAGGTAACCATGACGTTGACTTCGCTAATGCACTGGGATTAGGAAATATAGCCACTAACCATTGTTGATCGGCTACATTCAACGGATATGTCCAATGTGATCGCTGTTGATCTCGAATATCATCAACACTGCCCAGTACATCAGTTGATGAATACAATAATTGCTGACTCGTGGTATTAGCATCATATAAAGCGATATCAACCTGTTTATCATCACTCACAAATACATCTTCAATTAATGCTCTAATGCCATAATTACCCATCACCAAACCAACAAGTTGATCTTGCCCAAGATCATTTTGATTGAATACCGGGTGCAAGGCTTGAAAACCATAAAATTGTTGGCTACCCGAATACAGTGGAACTCGTGGAATTATTGCTGTGGTTTGTAGCCGTTCCGCTTTATTAATTGCTCGTTTACGTGATGCAATAGAAGCCAAATTTAAACCGGCTTTCATATTGCCATTTTTTGGCGAAATAATCGCTTTTATAGGAAATGAAGGTTTTTGTTGACTGGTGGGTACCGGCATTCCATGGCCAGTGACTTCATAAACATAAAAATTAGGCTCATATTGCTGCATTTCTATTTCAAAAGCCGCAATATCCTTGCCCATCACTTTAGGCACCCACCCTAGGGCTACCGTGCCTGAATGATATTTAGTATCAGAAGCAATATAGTTTGCTAATTGTGATTGCGACACATCACCCGCCGCATGATAAAGCCCAGCTATCTCAATTAAGGAATCAAGTGAAATATCAATATTGGTTTGAACTTGCTTGATTTTAGCTTCAGTATGTTGCTGTATCTGAAGATATAAGCGCTCTTTCGCCACATCCTGCAAGGCAATAAAACCAGCGATTGAAAGCACAAAACCGACCGCCAATACCAACAAGGCAATAATGGCTTGAGTCCGTATTTTCTTGTCTTTAAATAACTGTTTTAAGTTAATGCTGTGTGAATTCATTGATATCAGCATACATCAATCATCAATTAACTGGAAAATATACAAAATTACTCTATCATCGTCGTATGAAAATTCTTATTGCCGATGATCACGAGCTTTATCGAGATGCACTCTCTATCTTGGTTCAGCGTTTAGATGAACCCACCGATATTCACATTTCAAACAGTTATACCGAGTTGTTACAGCTTGCTGATACGACTGATAACTGGGATTTAATACTAGTAGACCTTAATATGCCGGGGCTGAGTTATTACGAAGGTATTGCCCAACTATCAGCACAACACCCAGATACACCAATCATCGTTGTTACCTCTTCTAATGATCCAAAAGATTCACAACGTGCGCTTGAAGCAGGTGCTTTAGGCTATATGTCAAAGTCGATGAAAAGTGATGATATGCTTAATGCTATTAAATTAATGCTCAGCAATGGCATCTCTATTCACCCTAATCACCCAACGAGCGTATCCGTCGAATCGACATTGGATGAACTCACACCAAGGCAACAAGATGTACTCAAGTTGCTTTGCCAAGGTGAGTCTAATAAACGTATTGCTCTCAATTTAGATTTAAGTGAGCACACCGTTAAATTACATGTTCGCGCTATTCTGCAAACCCTTAATGCTGAAAATAGAACACAAGCCGTGATCATTGCCAAACAATTACTGAGTCAACAAGTAGAATAATGCTCAAATCAATTATCACTATTATTGATGCCATTACCGAATGGGTAGGTCACACTGCCTCATGGCTGGTATTAGCAATGGTATTGTTGATTTGTTATGACGTGACTATGCGGTATTTTTTCCATCAAGGTTCAGTGGCATTACAAGAACTTGAATGGCATTTATTCGCCTTAATATTTTTATTAGGCTCGGCCTACACACTCAAACATGATCAACATGTACGAGTCGATATTGTTTATCAAAGCCGATTTATCTCAGACAAACAACGCGCTTTAATCAATATTTTCGGCACCCTCTTTCTGCTATTACCCTTCTGTGTACTGATATTGGTCACCTCATGGCCCTTTGTAGAAAATGCTTTCCACTACAATGAAGGTTCACCCGATCCGGGTGGACTGCCCTATCGTTATTTACTCAAAGGTAGCTTGTTAGTCGCCTTTGCCTTATTGATATTACAAGGTCTGGCAGAAATGCTTAAAAACATTCTCAAACTCAGCAATGATTCGGAGGCCAAATAATGGAAGTTTGGGCTTTAGTCATGTTTGCGGTGTTATTTCTACTATTGTTAGTTGGATTTCCCGTTGCATTTACTTTAGGTGCGGTTGCACTTGCTTTTGGTAGCACCTTCCTCGGCTTA
>JAUXFA010000179.1 GCA_030620285.1 Piscirickettsiaceae bacterium | reverse complement strand
TGGAAAACGGCCTAAAGCCGTTAATATTCGGACTGCTCCTTATCCGGCCTTTCCGACCGATATGCAGGCACAATTCACGGCTTTAAATACTATCGCTGAAGGACAGGCAACGATTGTTGAGACGGTGTTTGAGAATCGATTTATGCATGTGCAAGAAATGCAGCGTATGGGCGCAGAACTTCAAATTGAGGGAAATACCGTAGTGTGTTCAGGGCAAGATGAATTAACATCAGCCCCAGTGATGGCAACCGATTTACGGGCATCTGCATCGTTAGTTTTAGCGGCATTAGTGGCGGAAGGTGCGACAACTGTTGAACGTATTTACCATATCGATCGTGGTTATGAATGTATAGAAGAAAAATTGCAGCAACTAGGCGCTACAATTCGTCGTATTCCTAGTTCTGTAAGAGGTTAAAATGCCTAATATGTTAACGTTAGCCTTATCCAAAGGTCGTATTTTCGAAGAGACATTGCCGCTATTAAAGGCGGCGGGAATTGAGCCGATTGATGATCCAGAAACAAGTCGAAAGCTGATTCTTGATACCAATCAATCTGATGTACGATTGATCATTGTTCGCGCATCAGATGTACCAAGCTATGTGGAGTACGGCGGTGCAGATATGGGGATCGCTGGTAAAGATGTGTTATTAGAGCATCCGGATGCTGAATTATATGAACCTGTCGATTTAAATATTGCCTGCTGTAAATTAATGACTGCGGGTCGTGAGAATGATTCTGATAATAGATGTCGATTAAAGGTCGCGACTAAATTTGTCGAAAGTACTCGCCGTTTTTATGCTGAACAGGGTCAACAAGTCGATATCATCAAGTTATATGGCTCAATGGAATTGGCACCTTTAGTGGGTTTAGCCGATCGTATTGTAGATGTAGTTGATACTGGCAACACCTTACGAGCCAATGGTTTAGTGCCGATGGAACATATTGCGGATATTAGTTCACGATTAATCGTCAATAAGGCATCAATGAAAACGAAACATGTTCGGATCCAACAATTTATTGATCGGATTCGTGAGGCAGTAAGAGTACAGGACAATGCTTAATATTAAGGCGTTAGATTCTACAGAGAATGATTTTTGGCAGCGGTTAGAGGCCTTGTTAGCATGGGATGCAGTATCTGATACAGCGGTTTCCGATACGGTAAAAGAGATCCTTTCCCAAGTGAAAACAAAGGGTGACCAAGCCGTTTTAGAATATAGTCAGCGTTTTGATCGGATCAGTGCGCAAACACTGTCTGAATTAGAGATCCCGTTATCGCGGGCGCAAGCAGCGTTAGAATCAATCCCTGAAAAACAACGACAAGCATTACAAGCGGCGGCTGATCGGGTGCGTAGTTATCATGAACATCAAAAACAGGATTCATGGACCTATACTGAAGATGATGGCACGGTATTGGGGCAACAAGTAACCCCATTAGATTGTGCAGGACTCTATGTACCAGGTGGTAAGGCGGCATATCCTTCGTCCGTTTTAATGAATGCTATCCCGGCTAAAGTTGCTGGTGTAGCCGAGCTTATTATGGTGGTGCCAACGCCAGATGATGAAGTCAATGATTTAGTGCTGGCTGCTGCTGCCATTGCAGGTGTGGATCGCATTTTTGCAATTGGTGGTGCACAAGCTGTGGCAGCATTAGCCTACGGAACAGAAACTATCCCTCAGGTGGATAAGATTGTGGGCCCAGGTAATATCTATGTGGCAACAGCGAAAGCTATGGTTTTTGGTACAGTTGGTATTGATATGATTGCAGGGCCATCTGAAATTCTAGTAGTGTGTGATGGAGAAACAGATCCTGAATGGATAGCTATGGATTTGTTCTCGCAAGCAGAACATGATGAAGATGCACAATCTATCCTTATTTCACCAGATGCAGATTTCTTGAAACAAGTTGAACAAGCTATTTTTCGATTATTGCCCACCATGGAGCGGAAAGATATTATTACCGCATCATTGAGTGAGCGTGGTGCGTTGATTCAAGTAAAAGATTTGGATGAAGCCGTTGAGGTAGCGAACTTTATTGCGCCAGAACATTTGGAATTATCAGTTGACGATCCGATGACAATGGCGAAAAAAATTCGTCATGCGGGGGCCATCTTTATGGGCCGATATACTGCCGAAGCATTAGGCGATTATTGTGCCGGCCCTAATCACGTATTACCGACCTCTCGGACGGCACGGTTTAGTTCACCGCTTGGTGTATATGATTTTCAGAAACGCTCTAGTTTGATCCAAGTGTCGGAGCAAGGTGCGCAATCATTAGGTCAGATTGCCTCAGTATTGGCTCGTGGCGAAAGTTTGACGGGGCATGCACGTTCAGCAGAATATAGGCTAAAGACATCTTCATGAGCCGCTTTTGGAGTCCGATTGTTCATGACTTGGAGCCCTATATTGCTGGCGAACAACCCAAAATTGGTAATGTAGTTAAACTTAATACAAATGAAAACCCCTATGGGCCTTCTCCAGTAGTATTAGAAGCTATTCATTTAGCCGCCAGTGATACTTTGCGTTTATATCCTGATCCTGATGCGAGTCTACTTAAACAAGCTATCGCAGACTATCACCATGTCAATACGGAGCAAGTATTTGTAGGTAACGGTTCTGATGAGGTATTAGCGCATATTTTTCATGCTTTATTTCAACATAATTTGCCGTTGTTATTTCCTGATATTAGCTATAGTTTCTATCCGGTTTATTGCAAGTTATATCAAATTGACTATCAAACTATTCCATTGGCTGAACAGTTTGAAATTAATATCCAAGACTACAATATTGATAATGGCGGTATTATTTTTCCTAATCCTAATGCGCCGACAGGGCGGTTATTAGCATTAGATGAGATTGATGCTTTATTAAAAATTAATACGGAATCTGTTGTTGTCATTGATGAAGCATATATTGATTTTGGTGGCGAAAGTGCAATTACTTTAGTTCATCAATATCCCAATTTATTAGTGACCCAGACGCTATCAAAATCTCGCTCATTAGCTGGTATGAGAATTGGTTTTGCTATTGGCCATCCAGATTTAATTGAAGCGTTAATTAGGGTAAAAGATAGTTTTAATTCTTATCCGATGGATAGTTTAGCAATCACTGCGGGCATTGCTGCATTTAATGACCAACACTATTTTGAACTAACTTGCCAGAAAGTGATAAGCAGTCGCGATCGCGTCATAACAGAACTAGTGGCGCTTGGATTTAATGTTATACCATCAGCGGCAAACTTTATTTTTGCAACGCATCCTAAACATGATGCGGCTGAGCTTGCAGCAGATTTACGCAAGCAAGGTATTCTGGTGCGTCATTTTAAACAACAAAAAATTGATCAGTATTTGCGAATTACTATTGGCACTGCGGAAGAGAATCAGCAATTTTTAGCGATCCTCGATACATTGATTGATTGATTATTTTTTTGATAATAGTTGTTTTAGACGGATAAGTTCTTCTTTGTAGCGAATACGAACTTGCTGCTCTTCAAGTTGTATCTGTTCAATTTCAACTTGCTGGAGATCAATCGCCCTTTGTGAACGTGCTAGACGTTTTTTCAAGTTCACGCTGATAGTACTGCCACTCAGCTCTTGTTCAGCGGCTTGTTGTTGTAAGCTATGTAACTTTTTTTCATTTTTAGTTAATTGTTCAGTTGCCCGTGTGAGTTGAGTTTGACGATATAAGATGTCGTCGGCACGTGCTTTGAGTAATTCTTGTTCAGATTGATAGCTGGCTAATAATGCTTGATCATATGCGGCTTGTTGTCTCTGCTGCTGCTGCTGCTGCTGTTTGGCAATATTAGCTAAGCGCTGTGTTTCTTCTTGCTCTGCTTTTTGCTGGGCTTGTTGATGTTCTTGTTCAGCGATTTGCGCTGGTGTCAGTGCTGGTTCTACTCGTTTAATCAGATAAAGTGATGTATCGTCCAGAATGTCATAGCCTTTTTGAGCAGC
>JAUXFA010000040.1 GCA_030620285.1 Piscirickettsiaceae bacterium | reverse complement strand
GAAATGGAACGCTTAGGCATGCCATTATTAGTCCATGGTGAAGTGACATCGCGCGATATTGTTGTATTTGATCGCGAAAAAGTATTTATTGTCCGAGTGCTGGTAACGCTTGTTAATTCTTTCCCCGCATTAAAAGTCGTCTTTGAACATATCACCACCTCTGATGCGGTTGATTTTGTTACCGCAGCTAACGCAACAATCGCGGCTACCATCACACCACACCATTTATTACTTAATCGTAATGACTTATTAGTAGGCGGCATTCACCCTCATAATTATTGCTTGCCGGTATTAAAACGAAATACCCATCAGCAAGCTTTGATTAAAGCGGCAACCAGTGGCAGTCCTAAATTTTTCTTAGGAACAGACAGTGCACCTCATACTCAAAGTACTAAAGAAAATAGCTGTGGTTGCGCTGGAATATATAGCTCTCATGCCGCTATTGAGCTTTATGCAGAAGCATTTGAAGCAGCACAAGCGCTCGATAAACTAGAAGACTTCGCTAGTCATTTTGGTGCTGATTTTTATCAATTGCCCAGAAATAGCAATACCATCACCCTAAATAAACAATCTTGGTTAGTACCGGAAAGTTATTCTTTTGCTGATCAGTCAGTGATACCTATGCGTGCGGGTAAAACGATTAGTTGGCAGTTAGGCTAACAAAACACCCTTCGACGAGCTCAGGGCGAACGGACAGAATTGACCTTCGATAGTGAGTTGTTTTTCTGTTGGTGGATGACTATTTTTCCGTTGGTGGATGACTGTTTTTCCGTTGGTGGTGGCTTATTTTCCCGTTCGTAGAAGGCTATTTTCTGGTTGGTGGTGGCTTATTTTTCCGTCTGTGGCGGCCTATTTTTCCGTTGGTGGATGACTATTTTTCCGTCTGTGGTGACTTGTTTTTCCGTTCGTGGTGAGCCTGTCGAACCACCCTGTTTGAAAAACTATAGCGACACACCAATCCGTCGAGCCACTTCTTCATAGGCTTCGATCACACCACCCAAACCTTGGCGAAAACGATCTTTATCTAGTTTTTTACGGGTTTCAGCATCCCATAACCGGCAACCATCAGGGCTAAACTCATCACCCAGTACCAACTTGCCTTTGAATAAACCAAATTCAAGTTTATAGTCCACCAAAATCATGCCTGCATCAGCAAACAACTTGCTCAACTCAACATTAACTTTAAACGTTAACTCTTTCATTTTATTTACTTCTTCAGCCGATGCCCAGCCAAACGTTTCAATATGATATTCATTAATCATCGGATCATGAAGTTCATCATTTTTAAGAAAAAACTCAAACACAGCTGGGCTTAATGCCATGCCATCTTCCACCCCAAGACGACGACATAAACTACCACTGGCAACATTTCTGACAACACATTCAACCGGTATCATTTGCATATTCTTAACAAGCACTTCATTGGCATTCAGTAATTGTTCAAAATGCGTTGGAATGCCCGCTTTTTCTAAATATTCCATGATGAAAGCATTGAATTTATTATTCACCTCACCTTTACGGCTCAATTGTTCAATTTTCTCACCATCAAAAGCAGAAGTATCATCACGAAAACTTAAAATAACCAAGTCGTCATTATCAGTCGCAAAAACACTTTTTGCTTTACCAGCGAATAATTCTTGTCTTTTTTCCATGCAATTTAGTCTCTAACTATTAATTATTTCTCGCCAATCAAAGCCATAATCTTGGTTGGCAATGCCTATCCAGCTTTGATCACAGTCTAATGACTGTGCAAATAACGGCACCACAATATTAGGCGAATTGTTTCTCTCACTCAAATGCATTGCCACAATATGCTGTAACCGGGAAGTATCAATTTTCTCAAGGATCTTGGCAGATTGCACATTATTTAAATGACCTAATCGCCCCGAAACGCGATATTTCAAATGATCAGGATATTCACTATTTTCCAACATTTCCATATCGTGATTTGCTTCAAGCAATAAAGCATCACAACCCGATAATGCTTGTTCAATAACCGCGGTGCTCATACCCGTATCGGTCAACAAGCCCACTTTATACTGACCATCACTAAATACAAACTGGCTTGGTTCTCGGGCATCATGCGGCACCGGAAAAGGCTCAACTTCAATATCATCAATAGCAAAGCTTTCATGGCTACTAAATTCAGTAATCAAATTAGCCACATCGGCTGATAAACAACCTGCTGTGCCTGCTGTTGCGTAGATCGGTAATTGATATTTGCGCGCTAATACCCGAATACCATTAATATGGTCGCCATGCTCATGTGTGACCACAATTGCCGTTAAGTTAGTCGGATCACATTCTATGCGCTGCAAACGTTTTTCAGTTTCACGAGCAGAAAAACCACAATCGACCAATAAGGTGGTTTTTCCATGTGAGATTAAGCTTGCATTACCTCGGCTACCACTTCCGAGTGAAGCAAAACGCATTACTGAGCTAATTGCTCCTGCATCAAGCCTAATAAACGTTTAGCAGTATCTGAAGAGGTACGTGTTTCCTCTGTATCCAAGATAATGACCTTAGTATTTTCAGCATCAGAAATCAGCTTAATATAATAATATTCTTCCGGTGCTTTTTCAGCATCATCTCGCCAAAACGCTAACTTACTCAGAATGCCCTCTTCTTCTTGTTCCGCAGCCGTAAATGGGTCGATATAACGAATAAAATAGAGGCCGCGGGAACGATCACGCTCTTCTACCGTAAAGCCTTTGCTATCTAAAATGCGACCAACTCGTCCCCACACATCTGTAAAGTCTTGCTCAACAAATAAAGATTGTTGACCACCTGTTTCATCTATTAACAGTGTTTTCACCGTTGCTTGCTGAGGTTGACTTGCTTTTACCGCGGCAACTTTTGCTTTTTCTTCTTTATGGAATGAACCAAAGAATTCAGCTATCTGACGCAACATTGCTTCATTTTTTTGTGGGTTGGCTTCAAAACTAGTTCCTGAAACATATAATTTTGAAATTTTTGATGTCTCACCTCGCTCCATACGAACTCGGTAACCGTAATTATCACTGCCCGCTTCAGTGTCCATCAAGCCAATGCGCGGATCTTGACGTTTAATTGCAACATTATTTTGCGCCCAAAAATCTGCTAGTTTTTGCCAGGTCGTATCACGGTCATTCGGTACAACAAGATGACGAGCATCGCCCTCACCCGATAAAGAAGGTTTAGTTTCAGCTGTAATATTATATTTACTGATTAAAGGATTGTTGGCGGCTTCTTCAAATTCAGAATAAGTCGCCGCATCATTTTTAGTACCTGCAATATCATCTTTAATACGTTCCGTACTCAAATCTGGAGGCACATCAAGCGGCGGCATCGTCTCAGCTCTTCGATATTCTTTAGTATTATCAGGCACCACTTCATCTAATGCCGGTAATGCACCACAAGCTACCACGGAAGTAGCCACTAATATAGCTAACGAAACATTTTTCAAACGTATAGAATTCATCTAGTTCAATTTACTCATAATTAATTAAGCACTCTGGCAGCTTTTAATGCCTCACGTACGGGCTGATGATATCGCTCTGACAACAAGGTCATCGGTAAACGGATCCCTGTTGGGATCAAATCCATTTCCATTAATGCCCACTTTACAGGGATTGGATTTGCTTCAACAAATAAAGTCTTATGCAATAATGCCAAATCACTATCAATTTGACGAGCACGAACCTTATTACCCGCCTGTGCAGCCATACACATTTCATGCATAGCGGCCGGGGCAACATTCGCCGTCACCGAAATAGCACCTTGGCCACCCGCTAAAATAAAATCAACTGTATTGGCATCATCACCGGTATAAAGTTCAAACTCATCATCACACAGTGCTTTAATCTGCTCTACTCGTGACAAATCACCCGTTGCTTCCTTAATGCCCACAATATTATCAATTTTGGCTAGCCGAGAAACCGTTTCTGGCAACATGTCACATGCCGTTCGGCATGGCACATTATATAAAATTTGTGGAATATCAACGGCGTTCGCTATCGCTTGATAATGCAGAAATAAACCTTCCTGAGTTGGCCTATTATAATAAGGTGTCACTAACAGAACAGCATCAACACCCAAGTCTTTGGCACGTTGTGATAACTCTATTGCTTCAGAGGTTGAATTTGCACCAGTACCGGCAATAACAGGTATCCGACCATTAACCTGTTGCACGACTTGGCGAACAACACTCAAATGTTCCTCAACATTCAATGTTGCTGATTCACCGGTGGTACCCATCGCGACAATCGCATCAGTCTTATTGCTGATATGAAACTCAACAAGTTTATTTAGGCAGTCACCATCTAACGAGCCATCTGCTCGCATCGGGGTTACTAGTGCTACCATACTGCCACTAAACATGTTCACAACACTCCAACATAGAAGCCTTTGCACAAAGTGCGCAGCTCTCACAAAAATAAACGAGCATGTTACTTTGCTCGCTACAAGATGACAAGATCATCATCGTTTGTATAAAGTATTAACAGTAACTCTATTAAGTAAACATTCTACCAAATTAGGAAAATAGTGATGACTAAAGTTCAACTTGACCAAGCTGTCCCCGATTTCGAATTACCAAGTACTGGCGACACAATCTTTCGGCTATCGGAACATTTAGGTAAAAACATCGTTATTTACTTTTATCCGAAAGACAATACCCCTGGCTGTACCCTTGAAGGCCAACACTTTAGAGATCATATCGACCAATTTGAAAGTCACAATACCATTATCTTAGGTATTTCCCGTGACAGCGTTCGCGTTCATGAAAACTTTAAAACCAAACAAGAATTCCCTTTTGATCTACTATCAGATTCTGAAGAACAAGCCTGCAAACTTTTTGATGTTTTGCACCTCAAAAAAAATTATGGCCGCGAATACATGGGAATTGTGCGCAGCACCTTTTTGATCGATCAACAAGGTGTTTTGCGTCAAGAATGGCGTAAGGTCAAAGTAAAAGAGCACATTGCAGAGGTTTTGGCCTCAGTTAAGTCACTTTAATCCATTTATCCTTCCTAAAAATAATTTCAGGAAGGATAATTTTTTTCAACAATCAGTCAAGTCGCGCCCCTGCTAACATCGCACCAGATCCACTAAAAGTTATCCACAGATAACCCCCAACTTATCCACTCCTCACTATTTCCAAACCACATCATCTTGTGGTTCAATCACCTAAAAACCACTACAGGTTGTGGTTTGTTGTTTTCACACATTATTACTAGATAACGCAGGGTTTATCATTATGGCAGGCGACTCAACAGCTCAAGCATCCACCAATCCATCAAGTCAATATCAAGTTATCCGCCGCAATGGTCAGGTAACAAATTTCGACAGCAATAAAATTGCCGTAGCAATCACTAAAGCTTTCTTAGCCATTGAAGGCGAGTCAGCCGGTGATAGTCGTCGTATCCACGATATTGTTAAAAATATCACTGGGCAAATTGCAGACAGTTTAACCCGCCGTTTAGATGATGGCGGTACCGTTCATATTGAAGACATTCAAGATCAAGTAGAACTTGCCTTAATGCGTACCGGTGAATATAAAACGGCTCGTGCTTATGTTTTATATCGTGAATCACAATCACAAAAACGTGCTGAAGAAGAGAAGAAACACCCCAAAGCCGTTAATGAAACAACAATCAATGTCACTGCTGCCGATGGTACAAAACAACCCTTAGATATCGACCGCCTGCGAAATCTAATTGATGAAGCCTGTGAAGGTATTGAAGAAGCAGATAGTGCCGCTATTTTGCGTGATACCCAACGTAATATCTTTGATGGTGTGGCCGAAGCGGATGTTGAAAAAGCATTGATCATGTCTGCTCGTACATTCATCGAGCAAGATCCTCATTACAGTACCGTTGCGGCGCGTTTATTAATGGATAGTATTCGTCGTGAAGCCTTGACCTTTGTCTACAAACAGTCAAAACAAGCATCCCAACATGAAATGGTTGATGCCTACCCTGAATACTTCAAACACTATATTGAAACCGCGGTTGATCTTGAATTACTGGCACCCGATCTCAAGCAATATGATCTAGAACTATTGGGTAAAGCCCTCAAACCAGAACGTGATTTTCAATTTAACTATCTTGGTTTACAAACCTTGTACGACCGCTACTTCATCCATGAAGACAAAACCCGCTTCGAATTGCCCCAAGCATTTTATATGCGTGTTGCAATGGGCTTGGCAACCAATGAAATCCATCGTGAAGAACGTGCGATTGAATTCTACAACTTACTATCGTCTTTCGACTTTATGAGTAGTACCCCGACCCTGTTTAACTCAGGCACACTACGCCCACAACTATCATCTTGTTACCTAACATCAGTGCCAGATGACTTAGGTGGTATTTACAGTGCCATGCGTGATAATGCCCTGCTATCTAAATATGCCGGTGGTTTAGGGAATGATTGGACTCGCGTTCGCGGTCTAGGTTCACATATCAAAGGTACCAATGGTAACTCTCAAGGTGTGGTGCCATTCTTAAAAGTAGCGAATGACACTGCGGTAGCGGTCAACCAAGGCGGCAAGCGTAAAGGTGCTGTCTGTGCGTATTTGGAAACATGGCATATTGATATCGAAGAATTCCTCGATCTTCGTAAAAACACCGGTGATGATCGCCGTCGTACCCATGATATGAATACCGCTAACTGGATCCCTGATCTGTTTATGAAGCGTGTGGCTGAAAATGGTGATTGGACATTATTCTCACCAGAAGAAGTACCAGATTTACATGACCTAACTGGTTTAGAATTTGAACGCGCTTATGCTGAATATGAGAAACAAGCGGAAAAAGGCAAAATCAGAAATACCAAAACCCTGCCTGCCAATGATCTATGGCGCAAAATGTTAGGCATGTTGTTTGAAACGGGTCACCCTTGGATCACCTTCAAAGATCCATGTAACTTGCGTAGCCCTCAACAACATATTGGCGTGGTGCATAGCTCAAACTTATGTACTGAAATCACTCTGAATACATCAGACAGTGAAATTGCGGTCTGTAACTTGGGCTCAGTCAACTTGCCACAACATGTTGATGAAAATGGCCTTGATTTAGAAAAACTAAAACGCACTATTACAACAGCGATGCGTATGTTGGATAACGTCATTGAATATAACTATTACAGCGTGCCACAAGCTCGTCGTTCTAACTTACAACATCGTCCTGTTGGTCTAGGTATTATGGGTTTCCAAGATGCCTTGTATAAACTTCGTCTACCGTATAGTTCAGATGGCGCAGTTGCCTTTGCTGATACCTCAATGGAAGCAGTGAGTTATTTCACCATTGATGCCTCTTCTGATTTAGCCGATGAACGTGGTTCATATCAGTCGTATGACGGCAGTTTATGGAGCCAAGGTATCTTACCTATCGACTCGATTAAAATCCTGCAAGAAGCGCGTGGTGATTATCTACAACAAGATGATAGTCAAACACTTGATTGGGACACATTACGTGACAAAATCAAGCGTCAAGGTATGCGTAACTCGAATACCATGGCAATTGCTCCAACAGCGACTATTGCGAACATTTGTGGCATTAGCCAATCGGTTGAACCCACCTATCAAAACCTATTCGTTAAATCGAATTTGTCAGGTGAATTTACCGTTATCAATCCATACATGGTTAGCGATCTAAAAGAGCGTGGCTTATGGGATGAAGTGATGATCAATGATCTGAAATACTTCGATGGTAGTTTGCAAACAATCGACCGTATTCCTCAAGACTTAAAAGAGCTGTATGTCACTGCATTTGAAATGGATGCACGTTGGTTAATTGAAGCCGCTTCTCGCCGTCAAAAATGGTTAGACCAAGCTCAAAGCTTAAACTTATATATGGCTGAACCATCAGGCAAGAAAATGGATAACCTGTACAAACTAGCGTGGGTTCGTGGTCTTAAAACAACGTATTACCTTCGCTCTATGGGTGCAACGGCTGCTGAGAAAACATCTTCTGCTGCACCAGCACCAACGGCGGTCCCTACTCCAGTGTCCTCTATGGATGACATTACTGCCGGCGGTGGTATGGAAGCACCTCAAGCATGTTCAATATTAGAACCAGACTGTGAGGCTTGCCAATAATGTTGAACTGGGATGACCCATTTGCATCGCCAACAGCGACTGCTGCTCAAGTTGACGTTCAAGAAGAAGCTGCACCCATTGCGGCTGAACCAGCGGCTAATGAACTAACTTCACCACCTGAAAAGGCAGAAGTCACACCATTACCAGTGGTTGATATTGCACCCGTTAATGCTGATGATAAACGTGTTGTTAATGGCATGACCGACGTCAACCAATTAGCACCATTCAAATACCCTTGGGCATGGGAATATTTCCTCAATGCCAATAAGAATCATTGGACACCGCTTGATATCAATATGACAGCGGATATTAGTGACTACAACCATAAACTGACGCTTGAAGAAAAGCATGTTTATACCAATGTCATGTCCTACCTCACCACTTCCGACATTCTAGCGATGCGTAATATCGGCCTAG
>JAUXFA010000061.1 GCA_030620285.1 Piscirickettsiaceae bacterium | reverse complement strand
GTCAGATTACATTAATAGAACGTAATCCCCTTATTGCAACACTGCTTGAAGATGCACTTAATCGCGCCAAAGGTGATCACAATATTAATGATGTGATAACCCGTATGTCATTAATCAATGATGATGCCGTCGAATACTTAAGTAATCTGGAAGCTCAACAACGTCCCGAAGTAATTTATATCGATCCTATGTACCCAAGTCGAGAAAAGTCGGCTTTAGTTAAAAAAGAGATGCGACTATTACATCAGCTCGCAGGACTAGATAATGATAGTGAAAAATTACTTGCTACCGCTCAAGCGACAGCTCTAAAAAGAGTGGTTGTAAAACGACCTAAATCAGCACCCTTCATTGGCAATCAAAAACCAGATACCAGTATCGAAAGTAAAAATACACGTTATGATATTTATTTAACAAATAAAGTCATTTCTTAGGTACTAATCATGACAACTAGCTACCATAACGAATTAGAAGAATGGAAAAAATATGTCGGTGCAACTATCTTAAGTTTCGGTGACATTGAATTAATCACCTTGAAATGTCTAAAATATTTTCCTAAAGATGATATCTATAGTTCTGTAGCAACATTACCTTTGAGTAAACGTATCGACCTAATATCAAACATACTATCTATACGAAAAGAAAATTCTGAAATTAAAGATATTTTGAAACACCTCCATCGCGTTAAAAACCTCTCCAAATATAGAAATATACTGGCACACAATCCACTTATGGCAAACGTTTATGAACATCGAGAAAGTGGTAAAATTACAGTCAAAAATCTCATTAGTTCTGTTCGAAGAGGAAATAAAGCTATAGATCTTTCAGAAATTGAGGAATTAGCAGCTGAGGTGGAAAGTATTGCGGCTGAATTATGGATGCTAGTAAGCAATGCAACAGGAATTGACCAAATCAACTCATAAAATCCAGATCCCGTTTTATCGCCGCCAAAAATTAAGTTAGTTTTGTGGATGAAGTGGGAGAGTGTCTGAGCGTTAGCGAGTTTTCGACCACGCCACAAAAGTAGCTTGGTTTTTGGAAATAAGGCGATATCGGGTGCCTTTGGATGAAATACATCCTTGTATTTCACTCCTGCGGAGTCGCTTCGCGCTCAAAATTTGTTCCTGACAAATTTGTGGGCTCGCAAAAGAAATGAACGCCCAACGGCAGCTATTAAATTAACTCTTCTTGACTTGTTTATCTAAAACCTTCAAACGCTCTAACTTTTCAGAAATCTGAATCTCTAAACCACGATTCACCGGCTGATAATACTGTCTCTGCTCCATATTATCTGGAAAGTAGTTTTCACCAGCAGCATAAGCATCAGGCTCATCATGAGCATAACGATACTCTTTGCCATAGCCCAACTCACCCATTAATTTTGTTGGGGCATTACGTAAATGTAACGGGACTTCAGCTGAACCTTGTGAACGCACATCCTGCATTGCCGTATTGAAGGCGGTATATACCGCATTACTTTTTGGTGCACTGGCCAAATAAATAACCGCTTGAGCAATCGCCAACTCACCTTCTGGACGACCTAATTTATCAAAGGTTTCCCATGCATCTAATGCAATGCGTAAACCCCGTGGATCAGCATTGCCGATATCTTCACTCGCCATGCGAACAATGCGTCGCATTAAATAAACCGGATCACAACCACCGTCTAACATTCGACATAACCAATACAATGCGCCATCAGGTGAACAGCCCCGTACAGATTTATGCAAGGCTGAAATTTGATCGTAAAAGGCTTCACCACCTTTATCAAAACGTCTGAGCGTACCAGATACAACTTCTGACAAATCATCTTCATTAACACTGCTTTGATCTTTACTATCGGCCAAATCAACGGCAATTTCTAATAAGTTTAATACTCGTCTGCCATCACCATCGGCTGTTTGAGCCAGCTCACCTCGTAATGTTTCAGGAAATTTAATATTTCTATCTGCTAGCCCTAACTTATCATCAGACATCGCCCGATCAATAATTTCACGAAGATCTTCCGTTTCAAGTGCTTTCAACACATAAACTCGTGCCCGTGAAAGCAAAGCATTATTAAGTTCAAACGAAGGGTTTTCAGTAGTGGCACCAATAAAAGTGAAGGTGCCATCTTCAACATAAGGCAAAAACGCATCTTGTTGAGATTTATTAAAACGATGGACTTCATCAACAAATAATAAAGTCCGACGACCCTGCTCTTGTTGAAGTTGTTGCGCTCTAGCAACAGCAGAACGCACGTCTTTCACCCCGGCTAACACGGCAGATATGGTGATAAATTCCATATCACAATAACCCGCGATTAATCTTCCTAGTGTCGTCTTACCTGTTCCAGGAGGCCCCCAAAAAATCATTGAGTGTGGGTGGCCAGAGGCAATCGCTTGGCGTAATGGTTTACCGTCAGCTAATAAATGCTTTTGACCGATATAGCCCTCTAGCGATGTGGGTCTCATTCGATCAGCTAATGGTCGCCCCGCTAAGTCATCAACATTTTCAAACAGACTACTCACGATTTAAAGGCCGGACTCACCGACGACATCAACACCTTCCGGTGGAATGAATACAAACTCATCATCTTTCAATTCAATATTTTCTTGTGGTTGGCTAAAGACCAATCGAGTACGTTGCTCAAAACTATCTTTCATAATCATTTGCCGTAAACCATGTTCGTCAAATGCCAAAGTGACTGTTTGAAAATTAGATTCAACATCTTTAGGAGACAGTTCAACCCAGAACATGCCATCTTCAGAAGCAATATCAGTTACCAGATACTTATCCTCTGGCAAAGTTTCTCCTGATAATAACGTTGCCGGAGTATCGGCTAATGCTTCATTTTGTGGTTGTACCGAGACTTGCTCTAAATCGACATCATAAAACCAAATCCGATCACCATCAGCGACAATATGCTGGGGATAAGGTTGATCATAATCCCACCGGAATTTTCCCGGACGTTCTAATGCGAATGTCCCTTGGGCTTCTTCCATAGTATTGCCTGCAGGATCAATAACTGTTTGTTTAAAATTCGCTTTGAAAGTGACTACTGTTTGAACAAAGATATTGAGCTTTTCTGTTGCTGAGTCAGATGCCAACAATTGCATCGGCAACATCATTAATGCTGCTATAAAGCTACCTATTAAAAGTTTACTGGTCATACCAAGATTCCAATTTGTTTGTGAAGCCACTGTGACTTTTCATAATCTTCGACCACGAACTTCACTAATTTGTTGCTGAGCGCCTACATTTAATATGTAAAAATAACGACGTTATAAGGCAAAATATGAATGCACGAGATAATTATCTAATCGCCTCGAGATGGAGGCGCTAATACCTCACGACTACCATTGCCCTGCATGGCGGATACTACGCCTGCAGCCTCCATAGCTTCGACTATTCGTGCTGCACGGTTATAACCAATTTTTAATCGTCGTTGCACGCCAGACACCGATGCTCGGCGTGATTCAGTGACAATTTGTACCGCTTGATCATACAAGACGTCTTGCTCACCATCACTGGCGTCAGCAATGCTCATATCACCATCACTACCCGCAGGATCTTGAGTTATTTCTTCAAGATAATTAGGCTGTGAGTTTTTCTTCAAGAAATCGACCACGCTATGCACTTCATGATCATCCACAAAGGCACAATGAACACGCTCAGGCAAGCCTGATCCTGGTGGCAAATACAACATGTCACCTTGCCCCAATAATTGCTCAGCCCCCATCTGATCCAAGATAGTACGTGAGTCAATTCGTGATGATACTTGGAATGCCATTCGCGTTGGAATATTGGCTTTAATTAGGCCCGTAATGACATCGACAGAAGGGCGTTGTGTTGCCAAAATCAAATGAATTCCTGATGCACGTGCTTTTTGTGCCAAGCGGGCAATTAATTCTTCAACCTGTTTGCCAACCACCATCATCATGTCAGCAAGCTCATCAATGATAACAACGATAAAGGGCAGCGGTTCTAATATCGGTGCAGGTTCACCATCAACCACATCTACCGTCGGATCAAGGATAGGTTCGCCACGATCAATTGCATCCTGAACTTTCTTATTAAAACCAGCAATATTACGCACACCCATTGCCGCCATCAGTGGATAACGCCTTTCCATTTCAGCCACACACCAACGTAATGAGTTGGCCGCTTCTTTCATGTCCGTCACAACAGGTGTCAATAAATGTGGAATATCTTCATACACCGATAATTCCAACATTTTTGGATCAATCATAATCAAGCGAACATCATCAGGTGTCGATTTATACAATAAGCTTAAAATCATGGCATTGATGCCGACAGATTTACCCGATCCTGTGGTGCCGGCCACCAATAAATGTGGCATTTTTTCTAAATTTACCACCACAGGCCGCCCTGCAATATCTTTGCCTAAGGCCATCATCAAAGGTGACTTACTATTTTCATAGTCAGCACTACCTAAAATTTCACGCAACCGCACGATGTCACGATGTTCATTAGGAATTTCCAAACCAACAACCGGCTTGCCCGGAATCACTTCAACGACTCGAACACTACTGACCGATAAGGCCCGAGCAAGATCTTTAGCCAAACCTGTTATTCGACTCACTTTAATGCCTGCAGCGGGTTGCAGCTCAAATCGAGTAACCACCGGTCCAGGTTGCACTTCAACCACTTGCACTTCTACCCCAAAATCTTTGAGTTTAAGTTCAACTTGCCGAGATAAAGCTTGCAAGACCTCTTCGCTATAACCACCTTTACTTTCCTCGGCCATATCCAATAGTGCAAGTGCCGGCATACTGCCCTCTTCTTCACCTTCAAATAAAGGAACTTGTCGCTCTTTTTCTTCACGCTTACTCGGTTTTGCTACCTGAATAGTAGGCTCTACACGCACCTTCGCACGCCGTTTTAATTTTGCACTTTGAGAACGAAAAGAGTCTTCACGATGTTGTTTTACTTGTTTTGCCACTAGTCTGGATTTAAATTCACGCACATGCCGCGCAATAGTGGTTACAACAAACACAGTCATTGCACCTAATCGATCCGCCACCATCAACCACGACAAGCCAGTGAATAAGGTTACCCCTGTTAATAACACCGCCAATAGTAATAAAGTTGTACCGGATGTTCCGAAAGTCGATACAAAACCATTGCCGACCACCTCACCCAATACACCGCCGGCACCAAAAGGCAATAATTCAGCATAAGAAGCTAAACTTAACGTGGACAGACCACTCGCCGCAGAGACAGCCATCACTAATCCAACGGCTTTTATTACCCAAAAGTGGAGGGCACCTTCAGAGTCAGCCGTCTTACCCCAGCTAAATAATAGCCAGCCACTAAATGCCAACATTAAAGGTGATAAATAAGCTGGAAAGCCAAATCCATATAACAAGGTATCTGCCAGCCAAGCTCCCACAATGCCACCACGATTAGCAATGACATCATTCATTCCTGTTGTGGACCAACCCGGATCTGTTGGTTGATATGTCCACAAAGACAATAATAAATAAGCCGCTAATGCCAGCGATAAAATTAATGCTGCTTCGCGTAAGCGGAAGCTTGCTGCGCCCGATATCGTCGGTCGGTCATCTTTTTTTCGTAATCGTGTTGCCTGAGCCAATGTAATATTTCCAGTTAAGCCAACAATTTAGCGGGTTATTTTAACACAGCTTTACAACTGTTCACTTTACCAAATGCACATCAGTGAGTAATCTCTAATAAACCTATATATTTATGGAGTTCAAAATATGGCTGATAGCAAACATTGTCGCTTACTTATACTTGGTTCAGGACCAGCAGGATACACTGCAGCAGTTTATGCTGCCCGCGCAGCACTTGAACCCGTATTACTTACGGGTATTGAACAAGGTGGGCAATTAACCACCACCACCGATGTTGATAACTGGCCAGGAGACGATCAAGGTGTAGAAGGCCCTGAATTAATGCAACGCATGCAACGCCATGCTGAACGTTTTGGTACTGAAATCATCTTTGATCATATTCATACTACCGATCTCAATCAACGCCCGTTCCGCTTGATTGGCGATGCCGGTGAATATACTTGTGATGCCTTAATTATTGCCACTGGTGCTTCTGCTATGTATCTAGGTCTTGATTCTGAAGAGGCTTTCAAAGGCCGTGGCGTGTCGGCATGTGCAACCTGTGACGGTTTCTTTTATAAAAACCAACCTGTTGCCGTTGTTGGTGGTGGCAATACCGCTGTTGAAGAAGCCTTATATTTATCGAACATTGCCTCTAAAGTCACCGTTATTCATCGCCGTGATTCATTTCGATCTGAAAAAATATTAAGCGCCCAATTATTGAAAAAAGCCGAAGAAGGCAATGTCGACATCTTATGGAACCATGAATTAGACGAAGTACTGGGTGATGATGCTGGCGTAACAGGCCTTCGAGTTAAAAGCACGCTTGATAACAGTACACAAGAAGTCCCTGTTCAAGGCGTGTTTATTGCTATTGGTCATAAACCAAATACCGATATTTTTGCAGGCCAATTGGAAATGGAACATGGCTACATTACGCTTCAAAAAGGCACCCAAACTAGTGTCTCCGGCGTATTTGCTGCTGGTGATGTCTCCGACCCTATTTATCGCCAAGCAGTGACTTCCGCTGGTGCAGGCTGTATGGCAGCACTCGATGCCGAACGCTTTTTAGAAAGTGAAAAGTAACTTAAAATGAAATATCGGGCAGGCATTATCAGCCTCTGCCCCTTATTTTATCTCTATGGCCGAAACAGCCTATCCACCAGCTTATAAAGCACCCGGATTCATTGCCTTCCTAACCGTAGCATTTATTAATGCTATGGTTGATTTAGGCCACAAGATCACCATACAAAATACCGTATTTAAAGTCTATGATGGCGCTGAACAGATAATGTTTACCACTATTGTCAATGGCCTGATATTATTACCGTTTCTGTTGGTATTTACTCC
>JAUXFA010000233.1 GCA_030620285.1 Piscirickettsiaceae bacterium | reverse complement strand
CTAGCAAATAAGACTTTAGACAATGATGTCGAGTAATTCCCCAGTCGATTGTTGGCTTGCACTATTGGGTGTTGAGTTGTTGATTTGTTGTTCGTTATTTTCAATGTTTCGTTGCTGTGCTATTTCAGCTCGAGCTTCGACGGCTAGTTGTGCGGCTTGTGCGGCTACACGGCGATCTTGGGATGAGGGTTGGGCGGGAGCCAATGCAGCTGCCTGGATTTGTACGGCTTTTTGTAAGGTGGCCTGCGGATTACCTTCAACTTTTGATATATCTATATTGACTTCGCCTCCGACAGCGTATTGCACACCATCTGGGCCACGTTGAAAACTAAAACTTGCACCTCCACGGATAGCAGACCCACCTGCGGCGATATGGGCAGCTTCATGGGATCGTACTACTCGGTCTCGGGCTTTTAACTGTTGGATTTGCTGTTGTTCTTGACTGCTGATTTCGGCAGCTTGTTTAGCGCCTGCGACTATGCCTGGCTGTAGCGTATTGGGGGTGGTGCTTAGAGATGTAGCAGCATGGATTTCCATGAATCACGCTTTTATATCCAAAATAGTACCGATTAGATTATTACTGGCTTCAATTACTTTAGCGGATGCTTTTATTTGCAGCTCATCACTCAGCAGGTTGATGAGTGGTTCAGTAATATCAGTATTGGATTGAAGAGCGCCAGCACTGGCAATTTTTGCCGCATTTTGATTGAGACTTTGCAAGCCTGTTTGAATGCCATTTAGCCCAGATTGAAAGGCAGGGATTGTACTCATGATCATCTCCTAAATAATGTTAACCTATATATAACAGGGCAACGCTATTTTATTTGTGAGCTTTTTCGCATTTTAGCATTTAATTTGATAAAAGTGATCGATGTGGAAAATGTGATAAAACTAAAGAGTATTTCTAAATAGGGATAAATATCAAAGGACTGCGCGCTATACACTTCCCCAATGCCGTGCGAAAAATAGAACAACATTAAGAAACTAGTCCAAGCATGCGTATAGGGTTTGCCATGCAATAGCCCTCTTAACGGGAATAAAAGCGGGACTAAGGCGATAAGAAGCCAAGCCGAGGTGGGGTAATTATTGCTGTGTGAGCCCAGAGTGATCCAGCAGATAAGTGAGATCATCAGTGCAAAAAAGCTGAATAAAGCGAGTCGTTTAAATAATTGTGTCATGAGTTTATGGTTTTTGTAATGTTGGCAATGCGTTGACCTAAGGTGCGACATAATTGTGCTTCATTGTCACTTAATGGTCGGTCATTATTATTGCCTGCTAAGTGGCTTGCGCCATAAGGTGTGCCGCCGTCTGTTGTGGTCATTAGTGTGCTTTCGCTATAAGGCAAACCTAGTATGAGCATGCCATGATGCATCAGGGGTAACATCATTGATAATAAAGTGGATTCTTGACCACCATGCAAACTACCTGTTGAGGTGAATACCGCTGCTGGCTTGCCAATAAGTGATCCTGATAACCAGATATCACTGGTTTGGTCGATAAAATATTTCAGTGGAGCGGCCATATTGCCAAAACGGGTAGGGCTGCCTAATACTAAACCATCACACTGTTTTAAATCCTCAGCACTGGCATAAAGATGTCCTTGTTGAGGAATAGTATCTTGTGTGGCCTCACAGACAGTCGAAATAGCGGGTACGGTTCTTAATTTACTCGAACAGCCAGTCACTGTTTCAACCCCACGGGCAATATGTTCTGCCATATCGCGTACATGGCCAGACTGACTGTAATAGAGAATAAGTATTTCGGACATAGTGTACCTTAGATAATATCTAATACAGCTTCTGGTGGACGGCCTATTTTTGCTTTGCCATTATGGATAACAATAGGGCGTTCTATCAGTTTAGGATTATCACACATGGACTGAATGAGTTGCTGATCGGTTAGAGAGGGATCTTTCAGATTAAGCTCTTTATAGATGGCTTCACCTTTACGAAGTAATTGGCGGGCATCAATACCAAGTTGACCAAGAATAGTACGTAGTTGACCAATCGTAGGAGCTGTTTTTAAATAATCAATAATGATCGGCTGAACACCTTGCTGTTCAAGTAGTGCCAATGTTTGACGAGATTTGCTACACCTCGGATTATGATAAATTTCGATATCACTCATGGTGATGGCTCCAATAATGTTTCTAAAGCGGAAAGATGAATTTCTGTTGGTCTGATGGTGCTCCACTGTTTACAACCAGGACAATGCCAATGCATGAGTTTTCCTGAAAAACCACAGTTTTGGCAAGTATATCGATGGCCGCGCCTCACTAAGGTGGTGGTAATGTTTTTAATCAATGGCACAACATCAGGGTTAGATGTATCTCCCAAGGCAATTAAAGAATGTAGGCCTTCAATTGAAGGGTATGTATGCAGTTGCTTATATAGGTAATCTTGGGCTGATTGGCTACCGTTTTGCAATTGGATAACGTGGGTTAACATTAATCGAGCACTGGTCATATTAGGGTGCTTAACTAGTAATGTCCGTAACCAACTGTTAAAGGCAGCAAGATTATTTGTATGTTGGTAACACTGTAATAATTGAGGAAGTGCTTGAGCAAGATAGTAATGATTTTGTTGTTCGATACGGAGCAAGCATTTGAGTGCTTTACGATAATTATCGGCGCTGATATAGAGATCTGCTTCCAGTAATGTCGCTCGCACACAATTAGGATCATGACTATGCGCTTTTTTGAGAAATCCGGCGATATCATTTTCTGAAGATGGCCGTTGTTGCTCGGCAAGTTCACAATAAAATTGAGCAATGGTTGGCCCTAGATCTTCTTGGCTTTGGGTCTGGAATTTTTTTGCCATTTCAATAGCTTGTAGCCAGTTCTTTTCTTGCTGATATATTCGTAATAGTTGCTGGCAAGCTTCTGTTGGGGGGGAGGGTTTGCTTAATAATTCAAGAAATAACTGTTCTGCTCGATCAAGTACGCCGGCATTCATATAATCTAGGCCTAACTCTACTAGTGCCCGATCTCGTTGTTTAGGGGATAGTGATGGTCTAGCAATTAGATTTTGATGGATTCGGATAGCCCGATCTGTTTCACCGCGACGGCGGAATAGATTGGCAAGTGCTAAGTGAGTTTCAACTGTTTCACTATTGACTTCCAATAAGCGGATAAAAACATCGATTGCCTTATCAGGTTGTTCATTTAATAGATAATTTAATCCTTTGAAGTATTCAGGACCAAATGAACCCACCGATTGTTGATAACGTTTTTTATAGTGCTTGCGCGCAGCCATCCAGCCGGAGATTGCGGCGATAGG
>JAUXFA010000031.1 GCA_030620285.1 Piscirickettsiaceae bacterium | reverse complement strand
TGGGATAAAGCTAATGCAAATATGAGCGCTGCTAATGCAAAAGTTCAGGCTGTTAAGGCACAATTAAAAGCACGTCAGGCACAACTTGATGAAGCAAAAGTACAGCTATCCTATACAGAAATCATAGCGCCATATGGCGGCGTGGTGACTGAGCGATTTATTGAATTAGGTGAAATGGCTATCCCTGGCCAACCACTAATGACTGGGATTTCATTAGAGCATTTACGTGTCATTGTGAATATTCCTCAGTACTTACTTGATGCGATTAAATCCGCAAAGAACCCATTATATATATTAGCCGATGGTCGACAAATTATGGGTGAAAAAATTACAGTATTGCCTCATGCTGATTCGCAAAGCCATAGTTTTAAGGTTCGAGTGGATCTCATGGCCGACAGTGAGCGCATCTATGCCGGTACCTTTGGCAAACTACATTTCAAGGTAGGCAATGAACAAATAATGGTGATCCCACAACACGTTGTTGTGCAGCGTAGTGAGGTCGCTGGTGTTTATGTTTTAACAACTGATCAACAGATTATCTTTAGACAAATTCGTTTAGGTCGATTATTACAAGGTGAACAAAGAGAAATATTAGCGGGCTTATCAGTAGGGGAGCAGGTGGCGCAAGATCCATTGCAAGCCGTACGACTATTGAAACAAAACTCATCAAGGTCGCATCCATGAATGCTGATAAATTAGGCATTTCAGGGCGGATTGCCCAACAGTTTCAAGCGTCAGAGATCACCCCTTTATTAGCCTTGATGGGTTTATTATTGGGCTTGTTTGCACTATTCGTGACACCGCGTGAAGAAGAGCCGCAGATCGATGTCACTTTTGCCAATATCTTTATTGCTTATCCGGGTGCCTCAGCAGGTGAAGTTGAGCGATTGATATCAACCCCAGCCGAACAGATTATTTCAGAAATAACAGGAATAGAACATGTCTATTCGGTTTCCAAGCCTGGCATGTCGATATTAACGGCTCAATTTGAGGTCGGTGAGCAATCAACCTCAGCGATTGTCCGCTTGTATAACAAAATTTATTCAAATAGTGACTGGTTGCCGAGCCAGCTTGGGGTGGCGCAGCCGATCATTAAACCGAAAGGCATTGATGATGTTCCTATTGTAAGTTTGACCTTGTGGACAATGGATCAACAGCGCGGTGCCCATGAATTGCAAAAAGTAGCACATGCCGTTGAGGCGGAATTAAAGCGGGTTCCAGGAACACGAGATATTTATACCATTGGTGGCCCTGAAAACATTGTGCGTATTCAGCTTGACCCACAGCGTTTAGCTGGCTATGACATTGATTTAAATGAACTAAAACAAGCACTATTATCAGCAAATAGTTCGGTAGAAGCGGGAATGTTAGTAAAACATGATCAAGAGTCATCGGTGCAAGCAGGTGTATTTCTGACCACGATTGATGAAATAGCATCATTAGTTGTCGGTGTGAAAAATAATGCGCCCATTTATTTGCGTGATGTTGCCACGGTACTTTCCGGTCCAGATCAACCAACACGATATGCATGGTTTGGCACTGGGCCTGCAGCGAATACCAAAGGCATCGACATACAAGGTGAATATCCAGCCGTCACATTAGCGATAGCGAAACAAGCTGGCATGAATGCCGTTGATATTGCCGATGCAGTGATTGCGCGTTTTAATGATCTGAAAGGCGTGTTTATTCCTGAAGGTGTCGAAGTCACTGTGACCCGAAATTATGGTCAAACGGCAGATGACAAAGCACAGACTTTGATCAAAAAACTGATCTTTGTAACGCTAGCCGTTATTTTTCTAGTATTGATTGCATTGGGCTGGCGAGAAGCATTTATTGTCGGCATGGCCGTCATCATTACCTTGATGTTAATGCTATTTGCATCATGGGCATGGGGCTTCACTCTTAACCGGGTGTCATTATTTGCCCTGATATTTTCAATTGGTATTTTGGTTGATGATGCCATTGTGGTGGTCGAAAATATACATCGTCATCAACAATTAGGTAGAGAGTCATTACGAGAGTCAATCCCGTTAGCGGTTGATGAGGTAGGCGGTCCAACTATTTTAGCCACTTTTGCTGTCATTGCAGCATTATTACCGATGGCATTTGTGACTGGATTAATGGGGCCTTATATGAGTCCCATTCCCATTAATGCCAGTATTGGGATGTTGTTATCACTGTTGGTGGCTTATATTTTAACGCCATGGATGGCGCTCAAAATGTTAGCCAAACATCGCCAAACACAAAGTACAATGGTGGTGCTTGAACAGAGTATCAGTTATCGTTTTTTTCATAAGCTAATTGGCTTATTTGTAATATCACGATTTAATCGATTTTGGCGTTGGATATTGTTATTGCTGATGGTGGGTCTTATTGCTGGCTCTGTTGGATTAGGTGCAATGAAATTAGTTGTCCTTAAAATGCTGCCTTTTGATAATAAATCAGAATTCCAAGTAGTTGTTGATATGCCAGAAGGCACGAGCCTAGAGCATACTGCAGGTTTATTACGTGAGTTAGGATCCTATTTGGCTACGGTGCCAGAAGTGACTGATTATCAGGCCTATGTTGGTACCGCATCGCCAATTAATTTTAATGGTTTGGTTAGACAATATTATTTACGTGAAGGCTCAGAGGTGGCTGATATTCAAGTGAATCTCATTGATAAGCAACTACGAGATCGCCAAAGCCATGAGATTGCCAGTTCAACACGACAATCCTTACAACAGATAGGACAACGTTGGGGCGGTAATGTCAAAATTGTTGAAGTTCCGCCCGGACCGCCGGTCCAAGCACCGATAGTGGCGGAAGTGTATGGCTTAGATTATACCGATCAAATAGCAATAGCTAAGCAAGTACGCTCAGTATTTGAACAGGCTAATGGTGTGGTAGATATTGACGATAGTGTTGAAACTTCTGCCCCACGGCAGATTGTGAAAATAGATCGAGATAAAGCGGCACTATTTGGTTTATCGCAAGCGCAGATTGTTTTGGCCATTCGCATAGCCTTAGCAGGTGAAGATGTGGGTTATCTGCATGATAATACCGTGAAATATGCAGTGCCGTTACGCTTGGAGTTTCCGACCAGTAAACAAGACGATTTAACCGAAGTATTGAAGTTACGGTTAAGAAATAACCAAGGTAATTTAATTGCTATTGGTGATGTTGTTGAAGTTGTCCAAACACAGCGAGAACAAACCATATTCCATAAAGATTTACTACCTGTTAGTTTTGTCACTGCCGATATGGCGGGGGCGTTAGATAGCCCACTTTATGGCATGTTTGATATTTTTGAGCGCTTACAAGGCAGTAAAATTGAACAATTTTTTATTAACGCTCCAATTTTACCGGTCAATAACAGTATTAAGTGGGATGGCGAATGGCAAGTCACTTATGAAACTTTCCGTGATATGGGCGCGGCTTACGCTGTCGGCATTATTCTGATTTACTTGTTAGTTGTTGCTCAATTTAGATCGTATTTAGTGCCATTAGTCATTATGGCGCCGATCCCACTTACTATTATTGGTGTGATGCCTGGCCATGCGTTATTGGGAGCACAATTTACCGCAACATCAATGATAGGCATGATCGCAATGGCCGGTATTATTGTGCGAAATTCTATCCTATTAGTGGATTTTATAAATCAGGCAGTAAGCAAAGGCATGAAATTAGAACAAGCAGTTATACAAGCTGCAACAGTGCGTGCAAAACCCATCATTTTGACGGCTGTTGCTGCCATGCTGGGTGCTTTATTTATTTTAGATGATCCAATATTTAATGGATTGGCAGTGGCATTATTATTTGGGATATTAGTATCAACAGTCTTAACGCTCTTGGTTATTCCTGTTATGTATTACGCACTTATGCGGACAAAAAGCAACGTATAGATCAAGTCTTTGAGCATTAAATTTCGTGATCAGCGCGCAGTGCTTCTGCCTGACGTGATAGTGTATGTTTTACTAACAAGTTACGATCACATTCACTCATATGAGTGAATACTAGTCTCAAATGATAGGGTGTTTCGTGAGGCGCATCATAGAGTTTATTACAGGCGACGACATTAGCAACACAATGAATAATATCACCTGAAGGCCGCAGCTCAATATTGATTTCAAATGCACTTTTACTAGAAAATTCTTCGGCAACCAGAAAGGCAACGCCACCACCACTTAAATTAACATCTAGGGCTTCGCTATTATTAGAGCTATTATTTTGTCGTCGGACAGCCTGGGTTAGCAGATTAAGCTTTTCGTCGAGCATGCGTAATGCTCGAGCAATATCACGATCAGTTTGATTGATTTGATCTGTTAAATGATTGAAAGTGGTTTGTAATGCACTTAAGTGCTGTTTTTCTTGGTTTTCATCATTATGAATAGGGCTTCTGATAACCTTGCCTAAACGATCTGCCTGTTCTTCATCAAGTGAAGAAATTTCAATAAATACCGTGTCATTAATTCTAAAGAACTCACGACGATCACTATTAAACTCTGGCATGTGTTCCATTGTTTGATATTTTCCTGATTGCTATCGGGATATTATGCCAGATTTATAAATTTTCTGAGGCAAAGTCAGCTAAACGAGAGCGCTCTCCTTGTAATAAGGTAATATGCCCCCCGTGTTGCCAGTCTTTGAATCGGTCAACGACATAAGTTAAACCAGATGTTGTCTCGCTTAAATAAGGTGTGTCGATTTGAGCGATATTACCGAGGCAGACCACTTTTGTTCCCGGTCCTGAACGTGTGATGAGAGTCTTCATCTGTTTAGATGTTAAATTTTGTGCTTCGTCAATAATGATGAAACGTTTTAGAAATGTGCGGCCACGCATAAAGTTGAGAGAGCGAATTTTAATCCACTTATGTAATAAATCTTGAGTTGCTTGACGGCCCCATTCACTAGTTTCTGTTTCATTAAGTACTTCGAGGTTATCCATCAGTGCTCCCATCCACGGTGTCATTTTCTCTTCTTCGGTGCCGGGTAAAAAGCCAATATCTTCACCAACCGGGATGGTGACACGAGTCATAATTATTTCAGAGTAAATTTTTTGCTCAGCCACTTGATTGAGTGCGGCAGCAAGGGTTAATAGTGTTTTACCGGTACCTGCCTGTCCAAGTAGACTCACAAAATCCACGTCAGGATCCATTAATAAATTTAGTGCAAAATTTTGTTCACGGTTTCGAGCTGTAATTCCCCATATAGCATGATTCTCTTTTCGATAATCATGGAGTAACTCAATGGTCGCCGCGGTATCGGACGTAGTCCTGACGATGGCTTCAATGGAGTTGCTGTCACTAGGAGAATAAATAAGCTGATTGGGATACCAATCATGAACGACTTCACCTTCAATTTCATAAAAGGTACGGCCATTTTCAGTCCATGATTCGAGGCGATTGAGATCATCCCAAAAATCGCCGGCGAGTTCTGTTGCACCAAGGTAAAGTAGATCAACATCATCTAAGACTTTGTCGTTATAGTAATCCTCAGCATGTACACCTAATACGGTGGCTTTAATACGCAAGTTAATATCTTTAGAAACGAGGGTGACAGTCGTATCGGGTTTTGATTGTTGCAGACTTATTGCGATGCCTAAAATGGCGTTATCAGCTAATTGACCGGGCAAATCTTTGGGCAGATCATGGCTAATTTCTGTGGTTTGAAAGAATAATCGGCCACTTGCATCCGGCATATCACCATTAGTGTTGACACTGGGAAGCGGAATGCCTTGAGCAATAGCATTAGTATCGCCTGCTTGTAACATCAATTCATCAAGGAATCGACTAACCTGACGAACATTTCGAGATACTTCGGATAAACCTTTTTTACCTCGGTCAAGTTCTTCCAGTACCACCATTGGTAAGAAAATATCATGTTCCTCAAAACGAAATAAAGCGGTGGGATCATGCATTAAAACATTGGTATCAAGAACAAGCAGCCGTTTTCCATCAATCATCCGTTTAATCATAAACTGAGCTAATCCTCTTGATTATTGAAGGGCTTTCATATTGATTATGGTCTAAGTTTCATTGTGATGGAAGAGTAAATTTTCAGCTATTTTTAACAGCTAAATATCAACTTTTAATCTGATATAATGGCATGCTGTTAACACATCAAATTTAATCTACTTTTCTTTCCGGCATAACGATTTTGACAACTTCTGAACACGAAATAAAACAGCTTTTAAATCAACGTATTCTTATCCTTGATGGTGCTATGGGTACGATGATTCAAAGTTATAAATTAGAAGAAGCAGACTATCGTGGTGCGCGCTTTGAACAGCACCCTTGTGATGTGAAAGGCAATAATGACCTCTTATCATTAACGCAACCTAAAATTATTAGCGATATTCATCGCGCTTATTTTGAAGCCGGTGCAGATATCGTTGAAACCAATACCTTCAATGGCACATCAATCGCGATGGCTGATTATCAGATGGAAGAGCTGGTTTATGAACTCAATAAAGAATCGGCTCAATTAGCCCGCATTGTTGCAGATGAATTTACAGTAAACAATCCAGGTAAGCCTCGATTTGTAGCAGGTGTGCTAGGGCCAACCAATCGTACAGCAAGTATTTCACCCGATGTAAACAACCCTGGTTTTCGTAATGTCAGTTACGATGAATTGGTTGAATCTTATCTTGAATCCATTGCTGGTCTCGTTGATGGCGGTGCGGATTTATTGTTAGTTGAAACGGTCTTCGATACCTTAAATGCTAAAGCGGCATTATTTGCAATTGAAACTTATTACGATGAGCATGATATTGAATTACCGATCATGATCTCGGGCACCATTACCGATGCCAGTGGACGAACATTATCTGGCCAAACTGCCGAAGCCTTCTGGAACTCATTAGCCCATGTGAAACCGATTAGTATTGGTTTGAACTGTGCACTAGGTGCCGAACAATTACGTCAATATGTCGAAGATTTATCGGGTTTGGTAACGTGTTATGTGAGTGCACATGCCAATGCTGGTCTACCGAATGAATTTGGTGAATACGATGAATCGCCTGAAGTAATGGCGACACAAATGAACGAATGGGCTGAATCTGGGTTTCTAAATATTGTGGGTGGTTGTTGTGGTACATCTCCAGCACATATTAAAGCGATTGCCGAAGCAGTCGACGGAATTGCCCCCCGAATTCCTGTTGAGAATAAACATTACTGTCATTTGAGTGGCTTAGAGCCTTTTACGATCACACCAGAAAGTCTTTATGTGAATGTTGGCGAGCGTACTAATGTCACGGGTTCTGCTCGCTTTGCCCGATTGATTAAAGAAGGCGATTACGACACTGCTTTAGATGTTGCTCGCCAGCAAGTTGAAAGTGGTGCACCGATCATCGATATTAATATGGATGAGGGCATGTTGGATTCCAAGGAAGCGATGGTGACCTTTTTGAATTTAATTGCTGCTGAACCCGATATTAGTCGGGTGCCAATCATGATCGATTCCTCTAAATGGGAAGTGATTGAGGCAGGTCTAAAATGCATTCAAGGTAAAGGTATCGTTAACTCGATCAGTATGAAAGAGGGTGAAGATAAATTTATTGAACAAGCCAAATTAGTTCGCCGATATGGTGCTGCGGTCATTGTGATGGCATTCGATGAAGTAGGACAAGCCGATACTCGTGAACGTAAACGTGAGATTTGTACTCGTTCGTATGAATTATTAACGGAAGTCGTTGGTTTTCCACCAGAAGATATCATCTTTGACCCTAATATTTTTGCGATTGCGACCGGTATTGATGAACATAATAATTACGCCGTTGATTTTATTGAGGCAACTCGCGATATTAAACAAGCATTACCGCATGCGTTGATCAGTGGTGGTGTCAGCAATGTGTCGTTCTCATTCCGTGGTAATAATCCAATACGCGAAGCTATTCATGCGGTGTTTCTTTACCATGCGATTAAGGCTGGTATGGATATGGGGATTGTTAATGCGGGTCAGTTAGCGATTTATGATGATTTACCTGAAGAGCTGCGGGAACGTGTAGAAGATGTAGTATTGAATCGGCATGATGATGCGACGGAACAATTATTAGATATTGCTGAAAAATACCGTGGCGATGGTAAAAAAGTTGATGTCAAACAAGATCTCGAATGGCGAACATGGCCTGTAGAAAAGCGACTTGAACATGCCTTGGTGAAGGGGATTGCCGACTTTATCGACGAAGATACTGAATTATGTCGACAAAATGCCGAAAGACCGATACAGGTAATCGAAGGTGTTTTAATGGATGGTATGAATGTGGTGGGTGATTTGTTTGGTGCCGGAAAAATGTTTTTGCCTCAAGTAGTGAAGTCAGCCCGGGTGATGAAAAAAGCCGTTGCCTATTTAATGCACTATATTGAAGATGAAAAAGAAGAGGGTGAAGAATCGAGTAGTAATGGCAAGATCTTAATGGCAACTGTAAAAGGTGATGTTCATGATATTGGTAAGAATATTGTGGGTGTTGTACTACAGTGTAATAACTTTGAGATCATTGATCTTGGTGTCATGGTGCCATGTGCAACTATTCTTGAAGTCGCTAAAAAAGAAAATGTCGATATTATTGGCTTATCTGGTTTAATCACGCCATCACTGGATGAGATGGTGCATGTGGCTAAAGAAATGGAAAGGCTTGGTTTTGACATTCCGGTGATGATTGGTGGTGCAACGACATCGCTAATTCATACTGCCGTTAAAATTGAACATAATTACCAAGGTGCCAGTATTTATGTGAAAGATGCATCACGTGCTGTGGGCGTGGCTCAAAATTTAATTAGTGTCGATAGGCGTGATGATTTTGTTGCTAAGATTAAAGCCGATTATGCCGAGAAACGTGCCCGTCATAAAGGACGAAAGAGTACTCGCCGACAATTAAAAATAGTCGATGCACGAGCAAATAAAACT
>JAUXFA010000273.1 GCA_030620285.1 Piscirickettsiaceae bacterium | reverse complement strand
TATCGCTAAACCTGATGATATTCGATATGCTGATAATTTACCGAAAACACGTTCAGGTAAGATCATGCGCCGATTGTTACGCACTATCGCTAAAGGTGATGAAATTACGCAAGATACATCGACATTAGAAAATGAAACCATACTCCCTCAATTGCAAGGCAAGACTTAACACATAAACCCACACATTTTCTCCGTTCGTCCTGAGCTTGTCGAACGGATTTATAAGATGAAATAACTATGGCAAAAAATGAAGTTTCCTCAGATGAAAGTCAGCGATTAGACAAATGGCTATGGGCTGCCCGGTTTTATAAAACACGTAGTCTCGCGGTAGAAGCCATCAATGGTGGTAAGGTTCATCTTAATAATAACCGGGTTAAACCCAGTCGAACTATCAAAGCTGACGATATATTGACTATTTCCAAACCGCCATATGAACATGTCATTACGGTATTGGGCTTAAATAAACAACGCCGGCCAGCAATCGAAGCTCAACAACTTTATCTTGAAACTGAACAAAGTATTGCCAAGCGTGAAATTTTAAAACAACAGCTTAAAGACCAACCCCTAGGATTTAGATATGACAAAGGCCGCCCCAATAAACGTGACCGGCGACATATTATTAAATTCACCCGTAAAGAGTAATTAAATAAAATAATTAACTTTCTTGTCAACCAAATTGACATAACTCCGTTGTATTAACTGTAGGCATTCTACAATCAACGGAGATGACAAATGAAAACACAATTATTTTTAATCGCTACACTTATTAATTTCACTGCTATCACTACCGCTTCAGCTGATGTTGGTGACCGTATTGAAGATCGATTTGATCGTAAAGGTGATCGCATAGAGCAGCGCTTAGATAACAAAGGTGATCGTATTAATGATCGGCTTGATAATAGAGGCGACCGCATCGAAGATCGTTTTGATAATCGTGCCGATCAAGCACGCGATGCTGGCAAAGATAAACTTGCAAATCGTCTTGAACGTAAAGGTGACCGCATTGATCATGGTCTTGACCGAAAAGGAGACCGAATAGACAATCATTTAGATCGGAAAGGTCAGCGAATTGACCGTCGCGTAGATCGGGCTGGTAAACATGTTGCACATAAAGTTAGAAAGCATAATAATCACTAAGCTATTATTAAATGACAAAGTGCATAGCCTACATGGCTATGCACTTCTAATTAAGGATTTAGTGCACTATGACAGACTCGCTCAACCATTTTCTAGCTGAAAATGAACGTCGAGCTTTTCGCATGGCACAAATGGCAACAGGTCACAGCGATGACTCTCTCGATATTGTGCAAGAAGCAATGATAAAATTAGTGCAAAAATACAGCGATCGTAAACCCGCAGAATGGGGACCACTATTCCATCGAATATTACAGCGACAAATTACAGATTGGTATCGAAGTAGCAGCGTTAAACAGCGGTTTTTTGGCTGGATATCATCAAATGATGATGACTCATCCAGATCTTATTTAGACGATCTGGAAGATCCTACCGCACGTTCTCCTGATAAGTTGTTACAAAATGAGCAGGCGATAGATGTTTTACAATCCGCCTTACAACAATTACCAATGCGACAAAGGCAAACATTCTTATTAAGATGTTGGCAAGGTTTAAATACAGAGCAAACAGCTAATGCAATGGCTTGTTCAACGGGTAGTGTTAAAACGCACTACCATCGTGCATTAACTAATTTACGATCAAAACTAGGTGATACATGGCCATGAAGCAACAAACTGACTTTGAGAATAATGTTAAACAACAGCTTGATGAAAGTGTCGATCAATTAGATGCTGCGACCTTATCTAAACTCAATCAAGCACGACAGTTTGCATTATCCCAAAAAACGAAAAGACGCCCCACCTACTTCACTTGGTTAACGGGATTGGTCAGTACGGTAGCTGTTGCAATGCTTGTTATTAGCATCATCCCTCATTCTCCAGAGCCAGTAATGCCGATTTTTGCGACAGAACAGTGGGACATCTTAGCGGTGACTAATGAGGAAGAATTAGATTTGTATAGTGAGCTGGAATTTTATCAATGGCTGGATGATATCAATGGTTGAGTTTATGGGATTGTCTCTTAATGTTTATGCCGACGAACAAATACCAGATGAAGAGTTACTTGAGTTTCTTGCGGATTGGGAGGCTGAAAATGATCAATGGTTTGATCCAGAACAATTATTACAGATGCCCGAACCCACTATTAATGAAGAGGTGCAAGATGAGAATCAATATTAATATCTTTCTGGTTCTGGTGTTATTACCCCTTATGATAAATCCAGCTATTGCCGATGAAAACCTTGATTGGGAGCAGTTGAGTTCGCAACAGCAAAAAACACTGAAAGGTATGCAAGAAAAATGGAATTCCTTGACACCATACCAACAAAAGCGACTGCAAAAAGGCGCTAATAGGTGGCAGTCTATGTCTAAAGAGCAACGTCAGTCCGCCAAACAAAAACTACAACGATTTAAAAATATGTCGCCTGAGCAACAACAACAAATTCAGGAGCGCTATAAAAAATATCAACAACTATCGCCTGAGCAACAGCAGCGCATTAAAAAGCAGCGGCAATGGTTTAAAAATTTACCTGAGGATAAACGGAAAATGCTACGCCAGAAATGGCAAAACAT
>JAUXFA010000135.1 GCA_030620285.1 Piscirickettsiaceae bacterium | reverse complement strand
GCATGGCGATACCTTATGTATTGATGATATCAGTTATCAACGGTTCCGACTTTGGAGTCGCACTAAACTATTCCGTTGGATAGTCCATCACCTTCCGACGCCTTATCGTCAGCGAATATCCAATAAGATCAAACAAAAAAGTAGCGAGCAAAAACAATCCAAATCATCAATGATTATGGATGTAAACCAACGTGAAGTTATTGCTGCCATGAAACAATTTAATGTCACCCAACTTATTCATGGTCATACTCATCGACCAGCAATCCACCGACTTGAAATTGATGGCCAAGCAGCAAATCGCATCGTACTAGGTGATTGGGATAGTGAAATAAGCTATTTAAAATGCGACAATCAACAATGCCAACTTATTGACCACCGCGTCTCAGAGAATCAACTATTTCGAACCAGCCGCTAATAAAGCACGTCTATCCAATTCTTGTTTTAATCGTTTTGGCGGCACATATCCAGGCAGCATCTCACCATTTTCTAAAAATAACGCAGGTGTACCACTCACCCCCAACCGACGGCCTAGCTCATAGTGAGCTTTAACAGGCGTATTACAACTATCAGACTCAACCTGCTCGCCATTTTTAGCCTCGGTCATTGCTAGCTTACGATCCTTAGCACACCACACATCTTCCGCCTTATCAAATGATTCTGATTCAAGTCCTGCACGTGGAAAAGCCATATATCGTATCCGAATACCTAAATCATTATACTCATCCATTTGCTGATGTAATTTCCGGCAATAACCACAATCAATATCAGTAAATACGGTGAGGGTATGCTCTGTCTTTTTAGGTTCATAAACAATCAAATCAGCTTCATCCAATAACGCTAAAGCAGTTTCTCTTAGACCAGCGCGTTTATTTTCTGTCACATTTTCACGCGTTTCTAAGGCAATCACATCACCTTGAAAAACATATCGTAAATCTTCAGAAAAATAGATAACTTCACCATTAATAACCGTTTCATACAAACCAGTATTATCGAGTGGTTTCATGCTCTCAATTGCGATGTTTGGCATCATTTCTTCTAATTGTGATTTCATTGTCGCCTGATCAGCTGACTGAGAGACACTCATCCAAGCCAATAGTGGTAACCATAGAAACTGTCGTTTTAACATTCTACTTCCTTAATCTCTAAAATTATTAAACTGCAATGGCATATCAATCTCATCATTATCCCTTAATAATGCCATCACACCTTGTAAATCATCTCGTTTTTTACCCGTTACTCGTACACTATCACCTTGTATAGCTGCTTGAACTTTCGATTTGCTTGCCTTAATTATTTTGACAATTTTTCGCGATAAATCTTTATCAATTCCTTCTCGTGTGATGACATTTTGCTTGCGCATTTTGCCATTTCCTACCGAATCTTCCACGTCCAAACAGTTCACTTCGATACCACGTTTCACCAATTTCATTCTAAGAATATCTTGTAATTGGTCTAGTTGAAAATCATTATCCGCATGCATCGTCAATACCTTATCTGACTGCTCTACTCGAGCATCGGTTCCCCGAAAATCAAAACGATTGGCAAGCTCACGATTAGCCTGATCGACGGCATTGGTTAACTCATGTTTATCTATTTCTGAAACGATATCAAATGCGGGCATTTATATTCTCCTAAAATAGTAATTCTTGAGTTTTATTTTATCATTAAACACTAGTAAATCTTTGCACGATAGGTATTTTCCATCAGGACAAGGCAAAAATAGTATCAAAAGCGCAGTTTACAATTAGTAAATGAGCACTTTGAAATCATTTTTAACGCTGGGCTGGTGGAAAATACGACTCGTGATACGATTTATTCAACCTCGGGGATGATGCTCAGCATGCAAACTTTTCAACCGCTCTTTGGCTACATGAGTATAAATCTGAGTAGTTGATAAGTCAGAATGCCCCAATAATAATTGCACAATTCGTAAATCAGCACCATGATTTAACAAATGGGTAGCAAATGCATGGCGTATCGTATGCGGCGATAGATCTTTTTCTATTGCTGCTTGTTTGGCATAACGTTTAATCAAATACCAAAAAGCTTGTCGCGTCATCGCTTTACCGCGCTTAGTTGGAAATAAATCATCGCTGACTTTGCCATTTAATAATGCTGGCCTACTTTCTAATAAATACTGCTGTAACCAATCTAAAGAGACTTCACCAAGAGGCACCAAGCGTTCTTTATTTCCCTTGCCTATACAACGAATAAGCCCTTGCCTCATATTTATTTGTTCAAATGTCAATCCCACCAATTCTGATACCCGCAGGCCAGTGGCATAAAGGACTTCCAACATTGTTCGATCTCGCAAACCTAGAGCATCATCAACATCTGGCTGAGTCAACAACTCTTCAACCTCAGTCTCAGTCAAACTACTCGGTAAAGGCCGCCCTAAACGAGGCGATTCAATTTGAGCAGTAGGATCAGAATCACGAATTTCCTCTCGGCATAAATAACGATAAAACCGGCGTAACGTTGATAATAAACGTGCTTCACTACGGACTTTTCGCCCTTCTCGCATCCGCTGACTTTGATAACGCAGAATATCCTGTCGACTTGCTGCAGCTAAATCAATATCAAACTTGCCTAACCATGTTGCAAAGCTCACCAGATCACGTTGATATGCCGCTACCGTATTTTTACTTAAGCCTGATTCCAGCCATAAAGAATCTAAAAATGGCTGTAAGTAATGACTGTCAGTGTGTCTTTCGCTCATGCTCTAATAACCATTGTTTTACCGTTATTTCATGACCTGCTATTTTACCCGCAAAACCACCAATACCTGATTTTGATACTACACGATGACAAGGTACAACAATAGGGAAGGGGTTGGCATGACATGCATTTCCAACAGCTTGAGCCGAGCTATTTAATCCCTCAGCTATTTCTGAGTAATACCGTGTTTCACCAATAGGAATAGCGCGTAAATATTGCCATACCCTTTGTTGAAAATCAGTTCCTTGATAAAGCAAGGGGATCGACCACGCATTATGTGGGCATACCATAAAAGCCTCTAACTCCCCAATAAGTTGTTGGGTAATGGGAGGTGTTTGACTGCTAGCAATTGTTGAAGACGAGAACAAATCAATGCCCTGTAAATAATAATCAGAGGCGGATACCGTTATCTGACCAAAAGGTACATCAATAATTGTATGAATAATGTGTGCCACCATAAAAAAAGGGTAACACTAATTCAGTGCTACCCTTTTAAATTTGTAGGATCAACCTACGATCCTAACGCAAACTGTATTAAGCCAATTTTTCTTTAATACGAGCTGCCTTACCAGTTAATTCACGCAAGTAGTAAAGCTTGGCACGACGCACATCACCTTTACGGACGACTTCTACGCTTGCAACAGCTGGGCTATGCGTTTGAAAAACACGTTCAACGCCGACACCATTAGAAATTTTACGAACCGTGAATGCTGAATGCAAACCGCGATTACGTTTAGCGATTACAACACCTTCAAAGACTTGTTCGCGTTCACGGTCGCCTTCTTTGATTTTTACTTTGACAATAACAGTATCACCTGAAGAAAATGCAGGAAGATCCTGTCTCATTTGTTCAGCATTTAGCTGTTCAATAATATTGCTCATTTTTCTGCTCCTAATTCCTACTTCTCTTCATGCCTATAGTCGGCAATAAATTGTTCTAATAATGCTTTCTGCTCGCTAGATAATGATTTCATTTCTAACAAATCAGGCCGCCTTAACCACGTTCTTGCTAGAGATTGTGTGAGCCGCCACTTTCGTATTGCCTCATGATCTCCACTCAACAGCACCTCTGGCACTGTTTGATTCACTAATTTTTCTGGCCGTGTAAAGTGCGGATGATCTAATAACCCATCCATAAAAGAATCTTGTTGCGCCGATTCTTCATCACCTAATACGCCCGGCAATAATCTTGCTACACCATCAATAATGACCATTGCCGCAAGTTCACCACCACTGAGAACATAATCCCCTATGGACCATTCCTCATCAATCTCTTGTTCAATCAGACGTTCATCAATCCCTTCATAACGTCCCGCAACAAAGATCATCGCTTCTCTTGTTGCCAATTCTTGCAAACCTTGTTGGTCTAATTGTCGGCCTTGTGGCGATAAATAAACCACCTTTGTTTGCTGACCTAAGGCCTTTTTTGCAGCATGAATAGCATCTTGTAATGGCTCAACTTTCATCACCATTCCAGGGCCACCACCATACGGTCTATCATCGACCGTTTGATGTTTATCCTGCGCAAAATCACGTGGATTCCAATAATCTATGGTTAACTTGCTTTGCGTGACCGCTCGACCTGTTACACCATATTGCGTTATTGCATCAAACATTTGAGGAAACAAAGACACCACACCTACTCGCATGAGCTTTTCCTCAATAATCTAACTCCCAATCAACTCGAATGAGCTTGTCATCCAAATTAACCTGTTCAACAACTTCACCCATTACAAACGGAATCAATCGTTCAACATCATGTTCTTTATCTTGTACCAGCAACACATCATGTGCGCCCGTTTCAAGTATCTCTTTAACCTGCCCTAATGCTTCATCGTGCAAGTTAATCACTGTCAAACCAATCAACTCAGACCAATAAAACTCATCTTTTGCCGTTGGCTTTAACTGTTTTTTGGTAATGGCTAATTCACTACCTATTAAGGGTAAAACATGATCCGGTTCGGTTACATCAACCAAGCCCATCACGATTCCTTTACCTTGAACGCGCCCACCGGACACCTTCGCTTCAACCCATTCACCTTTACGTGAAATATAAAGGGGAGAATCACTTAATATATTTTGTCGAGGCACAGTGAATGAAAATACTTTCATCCATCCTTTTACCCCAAAGGTGCCAGATATTTTTCCTACCGG
>JAUXFA010000047.1 GCA_030620285.1 Piscirickettsiaceae bacterium | reverse complement strand
ACTGTATCAGAGGTGCGTAGTGCCTTTATTGGTGGGGCCTATATTGAGCGTTCTTCCATTAGTCGGCAAGCTGGTCTCGCGGGCGTAGAAATTTCAATCAAAGGATTAGAGCGTGTTTCTACCGATGTGTTAGTACGCATTCAACGACTGGATGGCTCATCAGAAACGGCGCGTTTAAACGCATCATCGACGTCGTTTATTGTTAAAGGCGCTCCGCAATTTTGGGGTGTTGTTAATACCTATTTAGCATTCGGTGTAGAGCATATTTTGAATGGACTTGACCACCTGTTATTTGTTGCTTGTTTGATCTTTATTGCTGGCACCTGGCGACGAATTTTAGTGACCATCACCGGGTTTACCCTTGCACATTCGATTACCTTAACACTTGCCGGCTTAGAGTTAGTACGGTTACCGATACCACCTATTGAAGCAACAATAGCGTTGTCGATTGTTTTTCTTGCTAGAGAGATCGCATTAGATCGACGTGACACGCTGACCTGGCGTTATCCCATTGTGGTATCAAGCAGTTTTGGTTTATTACACGGCTTCGGTTTTGCCTCGGCACTCAGTGAAATTGGATTACCTCAGACAGAAATTCCAGCAGCCCTGCTAGCCTTCAATATAGGTGTAGAAATTGGTCAAGTGTTGTTTGTCGTAACACTGCTATTAGTTTTCTGGATACTAGAGCAAGTCTTGAAAACCATTCAATTTCGCTCTACAGACTGGATTAAGAAAATAGAAAGGCCTGCAGCATATGGAATAGGAAGTATGTCAATATTTTGGACAATAGAGCGCATTTCGGGATTCTGGGTATGATGTGTTTTCCTTAAGCACATAACATAAAACTAGATATTTCCTTAATAAGTACAGTTGTTGCTACCTCACTAAGTAATACCTATCTAGTTAGAAGCTATATATCGCTCCCACGATAGGACCATGAGTGACCGTATCATATGCGAAATATCCTCTTTCACCTGGTGTGCCGTCTTCATAATCTACCCAAAGCGCTTTATATTTAAGATCGAGTTTCCAGCTCTGGTTGAATTTATATTGAGCGCCAGCACTTACCAACCAAGTAGAATCTGAGGCTATTCCAAAACCTCCAACATCCCCCCGCATGGTTAATGTCCATTTTTCTGATAATGGGTGGAGCCATCGGATACCAATCACTGGGTCAACCCAGTCTTTTTCAACATTGATTTCAACGCTACCTGGAAGAATTGCTGGGTTAATATCAATGTTAACCTCATTCTCCCACCACCTTACACCAGCATAAATATCAATGTGCCCTTTTTGAAGCAAAAATTTTCTAGCTACAAATAATTCCATAACACCTTGTCTAGCATCAACATCAACAGCACCACCAAATCGAAGAGCTTTATCGCTAGCTAAATTCATAAAGCCATAATCAAAGATTACACCCCAATTATTTTCATGAAATGCCTCTGCATGAACCATTGCAGCTAACTCTAGGTTATCAAGAATATCATCGAATCCTACATCAACTTCAGCATTCACAACTCGACCTACACCTGCATCACCGTCAATACTTGATGCCAGTGCATAACCTTCAATCATAAAGTTCCAGTTATTTGTCTCAGCGGCAATAGTTATCTGACTCACCATCAAGCTGACTATGAATAGTAAATAGGACTTATGCCATAAATTATTCATACTTTTCACATTATTTATTCCTTTGCCTACTTTAATTACAGTATTAAAATCATTTTTTCTCTATGTTAATACTCTTTGTTATTCCTATTAGCTACCTTGCCCATTTAGCAATTGCTTCATGATCTTTCCGACGTTCCAAGATCCTGCTTTTTGGCTTGGAGGATATTCTTTCATGGTCATGATGAACTTCGATAACTCTCCCGCGACTGGAGGAAAAATGAACCCAGTACGGTCCATCCACCAGTCATTGTAAGTGTTAGAGTTGTGCTGTGCTTTCTCAAATGGATCGCGACGAAGGTGAAACAGAAGCGGTGCACGCAGTTCAACGAACGGTTCACGCCAAAGATCCATAGTCTCAGCTCGATTTTCTTTAAAGACTAACTTCCAATCGCCATAGCGCGCAGCTACAAACTCGCCTTCATCATCTGGATACCAGAAATAGTTGCGGGGCGATTTTTCACTGTTACCACTGAGGTAGTCCAGCATATTGAAGCCATCTATGTGATTCCTGTATTTCCGACCGTTAAGCTCAGTTCCGTCAAGAAGTTTCTCTTTGATGTCTGATGCACCTGCGGCAGCAGCAAAAGTGGGTAACCAATCTTCGTGAGAGACAATGCCATTAAGCGTAGTGTTTGCTTGGAAGTGGTTGGGCCAACGTACGAATGCTGGCACACGGTAAGCACCTTCCCAGTTGGAATTCTTTTCACCACGGAATGGCATTGTTCCAGCATCTGGCCAAGTGTTGTAGTGGGGGCCGTTGTCGGTGGAATACATAACGATGGTATTATCGGCGATACCGAGATCATCAAGAAGCGTTAGCAATTCACCTACATGCAAGTCATGTTCAACCATGCCATCACTATATTCATCTTGCCCTGAAATGCCACGTAACTCATCTTTCACGTATGTACGAAAGTGCATTCGAGTCCCATTCCACCAAGTGAAGAATGGTTTGTCAGCTTTGACTTGGCGCGTGATAAAATCTTTAGCGGCAGCGACAGTTTCATCATCAATAGTTTCCATACGCTTTTTAGTAAGAAAGCCGGTGTCTTCTATTTTTTGTTTACCCACACGACCAAAGCGTGGATCTTCTGTGGGATCGTCTTTATCAGTTGCCCAAGTGTGTAACACGCCGCGTGGACCAAACGTCTCAAGGAACGTCATGCCATTAGCTAACTCCATATCACGCGGATAATCTTCATTTTCTGGCTCTTCTTCAGCATTGAGGTGGTAAAGGTTGCCAAAGAACTCATCGAAACCATGAATTGTTGGTAGGTGTTCATTGCGATCACCCTGATGGTTCTTACCGAATTGGCCCGTGGCGTAACCCTGACTTTTAAGAACGGTAGCCATAGTTACGTCAACTTTTTGCCAACCTTCTTTTGCTCCAGGTAGTCCGACCTTGGTCATGCCTGAGCGGACAGGCACCGAGCCACTGATGAATGCTGCTCGACCGGCCGTACAGCTTTGCTGACCGTAATAATCTGTGAAGGCCACGCCTTCTTTTGCTATGCGATCAATATTCGGAGTCTTGTACCCCATCATGCCGTGATTGTTGTGGCTGATATTCCAATAGCCAATATCATCACCCCAAATAACAAGGATATTGGGTTTTTTAGATTGGGCGACAGCAGTAGTTGAAGAAAAAATTACTGCGGCGAGTAGGGCTGTGAAAAATTGGGTTTTATTTTTCATTTTGATCCTTTTTTTGTGTTTATTACTTGTCAGGTAACGTGTTCTTGTAGGAACGGTATTCTTTACGTAATTTGTCTTAAGATAATGATAATATGAGATATGCTGAGTATCAAGGTTTTAATTGGCTTTTAATGTGTTGAAGCAATTGTGCTGGCTCTTTTTCGTTTGGCGATAAGTCTACAAGAATTTCAGCATACTCCATGGCTGACGGCCAGTTTTGTTGCTGACCATAAAGAATAACAAGTGCATAGACAATATCACTATTGGTGGGGGCTTTTGCATGAGTCTGTTTTAATACTGCTTCAGCTGCAGAATATTGTCCAAGGTGTTGGAGTGATAGCGCATAGTTATAAGCAACACGTATCCTTTCAGGTAGTAATTTGTAGGCATTGGCTAGCTCGGTTACAGCATTAGCATATCTGTTTTGCTCCGCGAGTAATAAGCCTAGTGAGTAATATATTTCGCCATTGTCTGGTGCAATTTGTGTTGCTTTTCTATACTCAATTTCAGCTTGTTCATTTTTACCTAAACGGTTATATAAGTTTGCAAGATTAATATAGGCTGGGAAAAAATATGAGTTGAGAGCAATCGCTTGTTTAAACTCATTTTCTGCATAGGTAAATTGTTGTTGGTCTGTGTATAACACCCCAAGATTGAGATGTGCTTCAGCTGTATCTGATAAAGAGTTTTGTAACGCTTTATATTCCTCTATTGCTGTGTTAAATGTTATTTCTGAATCAGCCAACTCTTTGGCAGGTATTACTGCAGCAACACGTGCGGCATTAATTCGCACAGCCCGTACAGGATCATCTAAAAGAGGAGTAAGCAGAGGCAGCCTATATTGGACTGGGATCTGCTCAATATTAGCCACAGCAGCAGCTCTAACTAATGGGTCGGAATGTTTTAGTGATTCGATAGAGGTGCCTATAGCCTTAGACTGGGGGAAATATTTAACTAGCTCTTGTATCAAGGTGGCTGTTTGTATAGCTGGATTGTCATCATCATTTATAAATTTAACTATCTCACCTAAGGCATTAGAACCACCATGACGAGTTGCATAGATTAGCTCACCATAGCTTTGTCCAGTTAATGATTTGTTGCCATACCATTTAACCATTGCGTCTTTAGCCCATTTAATGGACTTATCTTGATGACAGCTATTACATGCATTAGGTGTATTTATCTTCAGCGATAATGCAGGATTAGGAATTTTGAAACTATGGTCTCTTCTCGGATCGACTTCCATATAGGTTGTTGTCGGCATATGACAATTAACACATTGAGCACCGTCACTTCCTTGTTTATGGAAGTGATGTTCTGGCGAGTCGTATTGCTTTACTTGAAGGTTTGGGAAACGTTGTTGAGGTGGAGAACTTCCATGACATTGTAAGCATAAAGCATTGCCAGTTAATTTTAATTTCCCTGAGTGTGGGTTATGGCAATCCAAACAACCAACACCTTTTGCGTACATTTTACTTTGTAAGAAAGAACCATGAACGAATACCTCATCCAATATTTGGCCATCGGGATGATATAGGCTTTCAGTCAATAAAGAGGGCATGAAGTCATCCATAAACTTTTCACCATGTCTGTCAACAGCGCTCACTTGATGGCGTCGAGAATGGCATCGGGCACAGGTTTCTATTTGGTAACGTTGATCATTATTTTGATAATCAACGATTAGTCCTTTTCCCTGAAGTTGCTTTTCATCTGAGTCAGATAGTGCCGCCCAATCCACATGCTCGGTACCTGGACCATGACATGATTGACAGCTTACGTTTACTTCACTCCAACTGGTGTTGTAAGTGTCTGATGCCAAATTGTAGTTTTTTTGTACATTAGTAGAATGACACTCTGCACAACGGTTGTTCCAATTATAGTTAAGGCCAGTCCAGTGTAATGGCTCCCCAGGTTTTGTATGTTCATCAGGAACTAAACGGAACCATCTTTGCCCCCCGATGTTTTCGGGTCTAGTATCCCACGCTATATCTAAGGTGTGTAAATGTCCCTTATCTAATTCGACAATGTATTGCTGTAATGGCTCAACACCAAACGTATATTTAATCTTAAAATCTGTATGTATACCGTCAGGGCCAACAGTCTTTACGAAAAACGCATCATCCGAACGAAAAAAAGTAGATGTTATTTTATGGTGGGTGAATTTAATGTCATTAAAGTCACCTTTAACCGTTTTCTCATTAGCCAATTGCATAGCTTGTGCATGGTGAGAACCCTGCCATTCTTTTCCCTGCTCTGTATGGCATTCAATGCACTGGGTATTATCCACGAACTGATGTGTTGACAGCTTGTCTTCAGGCGGTCCAATCCACAATCCTGGCTCTGCTGCAAGAGCATTAAATGCTGTTGTCAATAATGTTGATAACAGCAGGAGGTAAACTTTAAAGCAACTAATACGCTGGAACAAACTTATGTATTTCCTATTAAATTCTAAAATGCTGTCAACAGACTCAGGCAGGTAATTACGAAATAAGCCATTCCTGTTTTACTTGACCGCTACACTCATCTTAATATAATTTTGAAAGACTAATTGTATCTGTTCGAGTGTTTTGATAGTTTGACTTCCTTGTAAGTAGGGTGCTTATCTTAAGCATTCTGCCTTATGTAGTTCAATAGCCGCTGAACGTCTTGCCGGTTTTCCCTTTAAAGATTCAATATTTTGGAATAATTCACGGCAATACTCAGATGTTTGTCCAAGAGTTTTATTTGTTATCTCGGTTGATACAGCAGGTGTATCATTTAGCATTACAGAGGAAGATGAGCTTGGTAAGTCATTTTGTGTTGCCGTTGTCGTTGAGCGAGGACTGGCTTCAGCCCACTTGTCTTCTTGTTTACACAAGTTAACAAAAGTTGTGCTGGTTAGGTCTCTGGCAGTATTAATAAACCTTGTGTTACGACAATAGCTGTTGTCAGTTTCTTCGGTGGATAATATTGTGATAACACCAGCATTTGATGTTTCATGATTTTTCCAAACATGGCTACTGCCATCTTCACTATTATTTAAGGCATCCTTAGCTGTAGATTTTAATAAGGTCCAGTCAGTGTCAGTTAGTCGTGTTAATGCAGAGTTATCTTCTAAGTTCAAGTTCAAGTCTAGAGCAAGTACTTGTGTTGACACTAATATAGTACAGGTGAGAATAGCTGTAGTTACAGTTTTTAATAATGTTGAGTACACGATAGTAAATCCTTGCTTAGTTGAAGATATAGTCTGCCCTGCCACATAATATCAGAAAATATTATGTGGCCCTGCATTGCCCCCATAAAAAAGCCCCGCTAGCGAATCAGGGCTTTCATATATAAGATGGTACCTAGGGCCGGAATCGAACCGGCACGGCCGTGAAGCCGAGGGATTTTTAAGTCCCTTATGTTTATAGTAAAACACCTATGTGCTAATCAACCCAAGACATAAAACTACCGTTAAGCGAATGGCTGCTTTTGGCACGTAAGCGACGGATTGAGCTAACTACACTTTAGATACATTAATTATGTCATCTGTAACTTGATAATTATATTCAGCCAAGCCACTCAAAAAGTTCTCATAAATCCTTTTCCTTTTTGTATCATCAACGGTTAGATAGAAGTACTTGATACGATTGTCATATAAGTATCGTGTAACCTTCCTTGCAATCATTCTAAGCAGTGTTGTTGGCGACTTGATGTCATTGGTTATTATGGATGATTTGATGGGCTCAGAGAAGAAGCTAAAGCCATCCAATTCTTCACGATAAAACATAAGTGAACCATTCGTTAGTTCAATAACGTAATGGTGATTTGCAAATGTGAACCTATCAATAATTGTCATTAACTTCCTTTCTATTGTTTAAGCGACCAGCCTGTACAAATAAGCACGTGTGATACCAATCTCTTTGGCTAACTTAGTTTTGTTATCACTATCATCAAACCGTTTACGGATATCTGCAATTTGAATTTTGCTGAATTTGGACTTTCTGCCTTTGTAAACACCTTTAGATTTAGCGATAGCAATACCTTCGGCAATGCGGTCAAGTAATAAATCACGCTCAAAGGTGGAAATAGCCCCCAGCATTGTTAACATTAGCTTTTGAAATGGATCATCGATTCGTTTACCATTGAAAAATAAATTTTCTTTGTGAAATTTGATTGATGCACCAGCACTTAATACTTGTTCTACCAGTTCAAGTAGATCTTTAGTGTTTCGAGCTAACCGTGATAATTCATGTACATTAATTAGATCACCTGTACGAAGTGACAACATCATTAATTCAAGTTGAGGTCGTGATTTATCTTTACCAGAAGCAACATCCCTAAAAATACGATCACAAGTACTATTGATTAATTGTCGTTCTGTATTCTGGGAAGCTGTTGATACACGAATGTAGTTGAAAATCATTGAATATTCCTTAGTAACGGAATATGTCTATTATACGTTTAAGTACCTAAATATCCAGGATTTTTGTTGATGTTTTTATTGGGTTTGGATGGGT
>JAUXFA010000150.1 GCA_030620285.1 Piscirickettsiaceae bacterium | reverse complement strand
CTTACCGGTTATTTGATGCTTCTGATGCTATGCAAATGGTACAAAAGCAATCTCAACTGCAAGAAATTGAACTGGCTTTATCAAACAATGAGTTTTGTTTGTACTATCAACCTAAAATCAATATGAAAACAGGTGAAATATTTGGTGTAGAAGCATTGATTCGGTGGCAACACCCTGAAAGAGGGCTGATTCCACCCTTTGAGTTTTTACCGTTAATTGATGGTTGTGCATTAGAAATTCAAGTGGGTGACTGGGTTATAAATGAAGCATTGTCTCAGCTGGGTAGTTGGCAACAACAAGGTATAGAGCTTGAAATAAGCATCAATATATCGTCTTATCATTTGCAGGCAAACTCCTTCTTTTCTCAGCTCGACCGAGCCTTAGCAGAACATCCCGATGTGAATTCTAAGAATGTGCAATTAGAAATATTAGAAAGTAGTGCGCTTGGCGATCTTACCGCTATCAGTGCCATTATCAGAACTTGTCGGCAGACCTTAGGTGTGCAGATTGCTTTAGATGATTTTGGAACGGGCTACTCATCGTTGGCACATATGAGAAACCTGCCAGTGAATATAGTCAAAATAGATAGAGGTTTTGTCAGAGACATGCTGGAGGATCCTGGTGATTATGCCATTATTGATGGTATTTTAGGATTGGCAGATTCTTTTAATCTTGGGGTAATAGCGGAAGGCGTTGAAACAACAGAACATGGTTTAATGTTGCTGATGATGGGCTGTGAGTTAGCACAAGGTTTTGGTATTGCTAGGCCAATGCCTGCTACAGAACTTCCTCAATGGATAATTGACTACCAGCCAAATGAGGCTTGGGCAGCATGTGATATTGAACTGACTAGCGAAAAAGAAAAGCGCAGTACCTTACTTAAGTTAACAACAGAATATTGGTTTAATAATATCAAAACTAAGTTACAAGTATCACAAGATGATGATAGCTCACTGGTGTTAACAAAATGCCATCTGGGTACTTGGCTTAGCTATTTAAGGAAAGAGAAAATATTTGATGATTTATGGTTGGATGAATTACAACAAGCACATAATGCGATGTATGCCAAAGGTAATGAATTGATCGTGCAGTACCAAGCTGGAGAATTGGATTCTGCAAAAAATAGTTTCAAAGAGCTTACAGTGAATTATCGATCAGTCAGTGATATTTTGGAACAATATAACTAACCATTGAATACTATATGGCCTTATGACGAGGAAGTTTTTGTGAGATTGCTGCGGTAATAGCTATCAAGCATGCCGAAGCAATCAAACAACCCATTAAGTCATAATATTGAAAAATAAGGCCGGATAAAATGGTACCGCTTAGGCGGCCACCGGCATTTGCCATATAATAAAATCCAACATTCATTGCTACATTATCATGCTCAGACCATTCAACAATCAGATAGGAATGCACCGCTGAATTCATTGCAAATACAATGGCGAATAAACCTAATCCTAAGATAATCACCGATGTTGGATTCAACCCTGAGTAGAGGGCTGCAGCAATACCCGCCGGGCAAAACATCAGGCTATACGCTAATATTTGTGTCGTTTTACCATCAGGAGTCTGTTGAGAATCGCTCAATTTGATAAGGGCTGGACTAAGTGCTTGTACCAAGCCATAGCCGATGATCCATAAGGCAAAAAAGCCACCAATTTGGTCGAATTCCCAATTTAACGTTGTGGATAAATAAATAGGTAAGCCTATAACAAACCAGATATCACGTGATCCAAATAAGAAAAATCGAGCAGCGGATAGCCAATTAATAGCTGGCGAATTTGAGAATAGTTGAGAAAACTTGGCTTTATTTTGTGTTTTCCCTAATTTTTGGGGTAATAAAAACCAGGTCAATAAGAATGCTATAAATAAACCACTAGCAAGGATTAGTAAGGCGCTTTGGAATCCATATAGTGTCAGCAGTAGACCGCCAAGGAAAAAGCCGATGCCTTTTAAGGTGTTTTTGGAACCCGTTAATAGAGCAATCCATTTGAATAGTTGATTTGAGGCTGTTGTTTGTTCTGCTGATGTAGGTAGAAATAATTTAATGCTTGCTTTCGCACTCATTTTATTAAGATCTTTGGCAATGCCCGATATAGCTTGCGCGCACATAACATAGATAATGCTCAAATATTCAGGTGCGACGGTGAGCATCAATAAGGCAAAAATTTGCAGTGCCATGCCAAGGTGCAGAGTGATATTGAGACCAAAACGCGCACCGAACCAACCACCAACAAGATTGGTAATAATGCCAAAAAATTCATAAAATAAAAATAAGCTAGCAATGGCTAGTGGTGAGTAGCCAAGCTGGTGAAAATATAACACCACCAACATTCGGATAGCGCCATCCGTCAGCGTGAAAGCCCAATAGCCACCAGTGATAACGGCGTAATGGCGTAAACTCCGGTGACTATCCATTTTTACATTATCTGTTTAAATCATTAAATAATGTTAGCGATTATAGATTGCCCCAACTACTTTTCTTTTGAAAACGTAAACGTGGCAAAATTAAACCGAGTAACAGGCCACCAAATAATACTGCAGCACCAATCAAAAACCAGCTTTTAGCATCACTGTCTTTGAGGGCGTTATTTTCAAGGATCAGTGATTGCATTTGATGATCAATTTGCTGTAATTTTTCTTTTAATTGCCTGTTCTCATTATCTAAGGCGACGGCATTTGATGCTGTATTGCGTAAGCTATCGAGCTCCTTACTTAATCGCTGGGAAGTCTCTTTCAACGTTAGATTTTCAGTGCCGGTATCTGAGTTTTGAGATGAAAGTGCTTGGATTTCTTCTTTATAGGTCGCGAGTTCAAGCTCTAAATTTGCTACTTTTTGATCGCTTGCTTCAAGCTGGTTGCGTGAACTAGGTGTATTGCTGAGGTAACGTGTTAATACCCAGCCGGTGACACCCTTGTCAGTTCGAACTTTAGAATAGCCAGTAGCATCGGTTTCAATGACATTTAGTTTGGCGCCACTTTTTAACATTTTACGAATACCAAATTTCACCCCTTGGCCGGAGCGCATGGTGATCTCAAGCTCATCAGAAACGTAACGAGCCGTTTCGGAAAATGCTGTTAATGGCATTAATAAAGATAAGAGGAGTAAACTAGCAAAAATTCTTTTCACAATATTAAGTCTTTGGTCTATTTAGTGGAGGTGTCTATTTTATCAGACATTGATGCAAGGTCGATGCTATTAATGCAATCAACACTCTCGTTTACTTGAAAACGAAGTGTGGCACCCCAACCTATTTAACTAACGAGTAATTCAATAGAAGATATTATGTTCCGTTTCTTATTTATATTATTTTTATTAGTGCCATTAATAGAAATCTATTTTTTAATAAAAGTCGCTGATGTTATTAGCGCTGGCTGGACTATTTTTGCTATCGTGGCGACAGCGGTGATTGGTGCTGGTTTGTTGCGGGTTCAAGGCGCATCAACTTTATTACGAGCGCAATCAAGCATGTTACAAGGCTCTTTGCCTGCGATGGAGATGATGGAAGGTTTTGCATTGGCTCTTAGTGGTGTGTTGTTGTTAACGCCGGGGTTTTTTACGGATACATTTGGTTTTCTATTATTAATTCCAACTGTTCGACAGTGGCTAATCAGCCGGAAATTGCGTAATGCTAGTTTTGTGCAAGGTAGTCACGGCAGTAGAAACGTACCTAATTCAAACATCATTGAAGGTGAGCTTGTTGATAATGATGACAATCATCATCTCCGATAATTATTTTGTTCAAGCCCCTTGAAGTTTATTTTTGCAACCCCATGTATGGGGTTCTAGATTTATTTAGACACATTTTATTAGACATTTTTTGAGGAAGTATCAATGAATATTCGTCCCCTTCATGATCGAGTGATCGTTCGTCGCATGGAAGAAGAAACAACTAGTGCCGGTGGCATTATTATCCCTGATAACGCAGCTGAAAAACCAGTTGGTGGCGAGATTATCGCAGCAGGTAAAGGCAAGATTACTGATTCTGGTGATGTCCGTGCAATGGATGTCAGCGTTGGCGATAAAGTATTGTTCGGTAAATATGCCGGTACTGAAATCAAAGTTGATGGTGAAGAATTACTCGTGATGCGTGAAGACGATATCGTTGCCGTAATCGAAGATTAATCGTCTTTTTATCCGATTTCGGTGTTGAATGTTCGTTTCTGATCTCCATGTATCAATATATACATTCCGGTTCTCAACAAACATTCGCCTAGAACTCAAATAACCCCCCTGATTAATTTAGAACAATAAAACTGGTTCTATATTAAAGAATTTGAAGAATATTAAAGAGGAATAAATCATGGCTGCTAAAGAAGTCAAATTTGGCGCAGATGCGCGTAGTTTAATGGTCAACGGTGTAAACACACTGGCGGATGCGGTAAAAGTAACATTAGGGCCTAAAGGTCGTAACGTTGTTTTAGATAAGAGTTATGGCGCACCAACAGTGACTAAAGATGGTGT
>JAUXFA010000095.1 GCA_030620285.1 Piscirickettsiaceae bacterium | reverse complement strand
CTTGGCTCACAGAACGACATGGCTACGATCCGACTTTAAGATGTCGGGAAGGGAGGCGCTCAGTATCTGAGCTTCCTCAAGTGATTGTACGCTGGCTAACCACTTACTCATCTAAATTAATTCCAGCATCTGTTATTTTGGCTATTAACCATCCCCAAGCTTCAAGTTCTCGCGGCCCAGCCGTTTTTTCAATAGCAATGCTAAGGTAAGCCATTTCTTGTTGTATTTTTTCAGGCGATAACATGTTCAAGCGACTGACTAATACTGCAGCTTCTATTACCGCATTTTGTGCCCGATTAAATCCACGAAAAGGAGCATGTTGGACGTCACAGATCATCGATCCTTTAAAGCAGGCGCGTGGATCGTCATCGTCAAATGCAATAATTTCTAATTCAGTATGTGCCAATGCTTGGCTTAAAAATTCACCTTCTATTTGTTGGCAGGGTAGGGTGGCCCAATTACGTCGACCAGTAAGTACGCCTGCGAAAACACGCACATCATCAATGTAGTTAATGGCGCATTGGCGGTGCTGTTTTAAGTTGTCATAGGTTGTGGAAGGTTTAAAGGGCCGGATAAGAATGTGACCATTCACTTCGGATATTCCCATTGGTGCAGAATGAATTTTCCCTTCAGGGCTCCGAGTTGTTACGATAACTTCATGAATTTTACTTTCAAGAGACTGCTTCATGGTGTCTGCTTTTATTATTAAAGGGCAAGGTAAAAAGATACAAAAAGAGGCGTTTACAAGTGGTAAGCAAGTATTTTGTGTACATTTTTAACGCTGTATTTTAGCAAAAAAGACAGTATGCAGCAGCCCATTAAGCAGTGCCACAGTTCTTTCCTGTGGTAAGTGTTGTGCCTTCAGCCGTTTGCTGTGTCATATCTTGTTCATCTTTAAGGACAGCACATCCCCATTCTAACTCTTGATCTTGGATATAGCGCTTACCTAATTGCCAAGCTATTTGGGCTCGCGCTAATTCTGCGCCCAGATAAAAAGCATGCCCGGTATCATCTTTTAAATCTAATTGCGGGTAAAAGGCAAAGGGATCGATATCTTGCATAATGCCATCACGATTGAACATATAGATCCCCTGCTCGGCGACCTTAATGCGATAGTTGGGATCTTTAATATTGCTTGCCAATTCAGTAATTTCCTGAGCATTATCGGGGAAAGGTCTCCGCTCATGAGCAATCAATAAGTCAGAAGTTAAATCCCGCGGCAGGCTTGAGTCTTGTTTTGCAGCAAACATCATCCGTCTTGCGATATTCGCTTCTTTTATTGCTCTACGGGCATGAGGACTGACCTCCGTTGCAAGCACATTAGTAATATTAAGCTCAGAAATAATGCCAAATAATAGGGCATTAATGCCACTGGTATCAGCATCGGTCAGTTCGGTTAAATTACCTATGCCCATCATCATCGGCGCATCGGGATAACGCTGGCGTAATTCATGGTAACGCACAATAGAGTTGGTTAAACCGAAGTGGATTGGCTCCAGTATAGGATCAGCGATCCAAGGTCGATTTATTTTATCCATTAGCTCCATCGCACGTTCTAATGATGCGAGCGAGCCACGCTCTGCTGGAACAAGGATCGGAATAGCATCAACTTCTTTGGCTAAATGATAGGTTTTTTCGGTCAAACTGAGCAGATAATCGGCCCCTGCTTTTCCTGCCCGGCGTAAATCATCAAGCCCTAACGAGTCGACACTAACCTTAAATCCCGCTTCATGGAGAGCGACAATAGCCTCTTCCATATGAGGAAACTTTTCTTCAGGTAAACAACCAATATCAATAACATTAGCGCCACAATCACCATAATATCGTGCACGTTCGATGATGCTGTCGATATCTCGTTCTGGCGCATCGACTATTTCTGCAAAGATATTGACATCATAACGGCTCAAATCAGGTTCCTTGCGCTCACGACCAAAATAGATGGGCAAGTCTTTTACTTCTTCAGGACCTCTTACCACCGGGACGCCTAACTGTTCACTCAAACTATCTAGATCGCCACGGCAACGGCCTGGCACAATAATTTGTTCACTATCGGCAATATCATTAGCCGTTAATCGGCGAGCAATCATTTTATCGGTCATCAATGCCGCTACAGAAACCCCGAGTTGATGTATGCGGTATTTGAAAGGCACAGGCGCCATTTCTTTTAATACCTTGCGCAAACTGGGTTCAGCCAATTTGCCGGTCAAAAATAATAACTTTTCAGCCATAGGCTAGTTAATTTCATCCAAACGCACACATAAAGCGGCTAGTAATTTATCAGGGTTTTCGACCACCGTCGTTGCCTCATAAGATCGCAGTTTGTGAGTATGGGCCAAGTCAATTTCTCGCGGCCACACCTTAACAATGCGATCGGGGGCAGGGGTGTCCATTTCTGGCTCGGTATCACAGGCCAAAATTATGCTTGGAATACGACATTTACCTGCTTGGGCATAAACATTAGTGACCAGCGTATCTGACAGGCCCAATACCATTTTAGCCACGGTATTGGAGGTTGCGGGTGCAACGACAAGCGTATGATAATCGCCACGGTAAAAAAGCCCGACCGGCGGTGAGCTAGCGGCGCGGTCTCTATAGATCCGACCACTGCCATTAATGTTCTTGGGATCATGGCCATACATGCGGATCACCTCCTCACCAGCACGACTATAAAATAAGTCGACATCATTCAAATCGCGAATAATATCAAGACATTCTTCTAAGTAGTGCCCGGAGCCAGTAACAGCCCAAGCTAGGCGTGGTTTTTCCGGTTTTGCTTGCATATAAAAACCTTTTGCAATGTTTAATCAGTAAAGTTTGCCAGAGTCTATCCACAGTGTAAAAAATTAAGATAGTTCTTTATAGCGCTATCTGCGATAGAATTGCATCAAATTATGATTATAAGTGGAGTTGAATAATAATGGCATCAGAGGTGAACAATATACCTAAAATTGTGGTTGTCGGTGGCGGTGCAGGCGGTCTCGAATTAGTGACACTATTAGGTAGAAAGTTAGGTAAAAAAGGCAAGGCAGAAGTTACGCTTATTGACAGCACTGCTACCCATATATGGAAACCATTATTACATGAAGTGGCGGCAGGGACTTTAGATTCTCATGAAGATGAAATTGAATATCTCGGTCAAGCGATGTGCAGTGGTTTTCGTTTTCGTTTGGGTAAAATGGATGGTTTAGACCGTGCAAATAAACAGGTTTCAGTTGCGCCAACCCATAATGATGCTGGCGTAGAAATCATTCCTCGTCGCAGTTTTGAATATGATTATCTTGTTATATCAGTCGGCAGTGTCAGCCATGACTTTGGCGTTAAAGGTGTGACTGATAATTGCTTGTTCCTTGATACCACAACTCAGGCCGAAACATTTCAAGCCCAGCTGTTAGAAGCCTATTTGCGCGCGCATACACAAGGCAAGCCGCTTGATGAGGGCCAGCTAGATATTGCTATTGTGGGTGCGGGTGCGACAGGCATTGAGTTAAGCGCACAACTTCATGAGGTATCACACCTTCTTAGTGCTTATGGCCTAGATGAGGTCGAACCTGCCGATGTCAAAATCAGCATCATTGAAGCGGCAGATCGTGTTTTGCCAGGCTTGCCCGAAAATCTCTCGGAAGCAACTGAAAAAGAACTCGTAAAGTTGGGTGTAAAAGTCTGTACCAATGAGCGTGTTATTGAGGTAACGGAAGATGCTATATTGACAGAAAGTGGCAAGACTATTCCAGCGGCAATCAAAGTCTGGGCTGCGGGAATTAAAGCGCCTGAGTTTTTGAAAGATATTGACGGCCTTGAAACCAACTGGATCAATCAGTTAGTCGTCAAACAAACATTACAGACTACCTTAGATGATGACATCTATGCGATAGGTGATTGCTGTGCATGTAAATGGGAAGGGGGCGAGTCGGAAAACGTACCACCGCGTGCTCAAGCGGCACACCAAATGTCTACCTTGACCTATAAATCAATCAAACGTCGTATGGTGGGTAAGGATGCTCCAGAATATGCCTATCATGACTATGGCTCATTGGTTTCCCTCGGTCGATATAGTACGGTTGGAAATATGATGGGAAGCTTGAGCAAGGGCAGCCTGATGATCGAAGGCTTTATGGCCAGAATGATGTATTTATCTTTGTACAAAATGCATCAAGTGGCTTTATTTGGCTTGTTTCGTGTTGGCATGTTGTCACTATCACATCTATTCCGTCGAAGCGTGCATCCGAAAATCAAATTACACTAGGATGGTATTGCAATAGATGGAAATAAAAAAGGCCCTTTCGGGCCTTTTTTAATATTTTCTTAACGACATTCGATCGGTTATTTCTGTCCCAGACAAACGGTGCTTAATGGCCGCTGCAATATGAATAACAATTAAACCAATAAATAAAAAAGCCAAGCATTCATGCACTTGAAAGAAGTTTTCTCGCATTGCATTGTCGGCTTCGGCAACGCGGGGTAAGACTATCCCCCAGAATTTAGTGTCATATTTACTAAAGATGGATTGCATATAGCCAGAGAGCGGCATGGCAATCATAACGCCATAAAGCACCCAATGAATCGCCCCTGCTGCCTTCTGCTGCCATTTTGGTACAGTCTCTGGTAATGGAGGTGCCTGATGAGTAAAACGCCAGAATACGCGTAATAGAATCAACATAGCTGCAGTGATGCCCATAGATTTGTGCAGTAAGAAATAAAATGCACGTACACTTTCTTCGCCGGCTGGCAATTCAGACTGTTTCGGTAGTTCAATCATGTACAGACCCAAGGCGATCATAAATAAAACTATCGCCGCAATGATCCAATGCAAAATCACCTGTACACGATCATATCGTGCCGAATCGCTCATTATATTTTTCTCCACAAGATTTAAAGAGGGTTGCTAATAACAACGAAGGCCATAATAGCGAACATTATGGCCTTCGTAACTAGGGAAAATTCCTGTTTTGACTAAATATCGAGATTGGTGGCTTGTAATGCGTTGGTCTCAATAAATTCACGGCGTGGCTCAACATCGTCACCCATTAAGGTGCTGAAGGTTTCATCGGCAGCAATAGCATCTTCGATTTTAACTTGTAATAAGCGACGTTTGCTTTTATCCATGGTTGTTTCCCAAAGCTGTTCGGGATTCATTTCACCCAAGCCTTTGTATCGTTGAACATTCTGGCCTCGACGGGCTTCGGCTAATAGCCAAGTAACAGCTTGTGAAAAATTTGATACTTCTTCGCTTCGGTCGCCGCGTTGAATACGGGCATCATCGGAAAATAAACCATTAATTTTATCGGCAAAAGCCAGAATACGCTGATATTCAGTGCTCGCAAAAAAGGCACCTGGAATATGATAATCAGTACTTATTCCGTGGCGACTAAAGCTGACGTTGATGTGTGGGGTCGATTCCTCATCTTTAGTGGCAACAGAGAGTTGATAGCTGGTACCGGTTGGAAGATTATCATTCAGCCGTTGTTCAATCTCTTTCAGCCAAGCAGCAATAGCAGGTTTGTCTGACAATTCCGGAATAGCCTCTTGGTATATTAGCTGCTTCAAAAAAGCAGGGTAGTAGTGGCTAGATAATCGAGAAATAATAGCGGTAACGGTTTGATATTCCTCAACTAATAGCATTAACGCCTTACCTGAAATTGCAT
>JAUXFA010000245.1 GCA_030620285.1 Piscirickettsiaceae bacterium | reverse complement strand
TTTTGGAAAATCTGGAATAGTGATCGTGATTATTAAGCCACCAGCTTGTCGAGGTGATAAGTTTAATTGGCCACCTAAGGCCATAACGCGTTCACGAATACCGAGTAAACCTACTCCAAGTGACTTATCAAATTTTTCTAATTTTGCAATACCATTGTCACTAATTTCTAGATGAATATTCTGTTTTGCTTGATAGTTGATGACTACATCTGCATGAGATGCTTCGGCATGTTTAGCAATATTGGTTAAACATTCTTGTACGATACGATAAATATTGACGGGCAGAGGCTCGGGCAGGGCATCAATATTCCCCGTGAGTGTTAACTGATGAAGTGTCTTACCCTTTGCACGATTATTCCAGTTTTTAACCAAGTTTCTAAGGCTTTGACTCAAACCTAAATCATCAATTTCAACAGGGCGCAGTCGACTCAACATACTTCGTAATACTTCCATCATATGACCGGTAATCGGGCTAATGCTTTTGATTTCTGGGACAAGTTCAGGACACTGTGTTGCTGCTGTTTGATTTATTGATGCTGTGATCGCATTAATCCCGGCTAAACACTGGCCAAACTCATCATGTAGTTCACGCGCAATATAACGATGATCTTCTTCTTGAATATTCATTAACTTTAAAGCGAGCTGTTTATTGTCAGCAATAACTTGTTCTTGGCTGCTTGCTAATTGATTAATAGCATCACTGGTTTGCTTCCATTCTTTGATATTGAAGGATGGGAGGCGTGTATGTAAATCACCATCTTGCATTTTTCCCAAGCCAGTAATAATAATCTGGGCAGGCTTTAATAGTTGGTTAATGGTGAAATAAACCAATAAACAGACAGCAAAGATACTAATAAACAGCACGCCAATAACTGATCGTAGATTATTCCATGCTCGTGCAGTTTCAATGCGGGTATTAAGTGTGACCAGAATTGAACCATAGGTCATGACATTAAAAGAGACGTTTTTTTTAACTTCAAAACCTGGTGAAAAAAAATGCTGATATAAGCTACCAAACCAAGCGGGCCATGTGCGTTCTGCTTCAATAGTTTGTTGGCATAAATTTCTGCGTCGATTCTCAGAACGAGACAAAAACTGAATGCACGAACCTGAAACATTATTGATATCAGGCCATAATTCAGTATTTGGAAAGGTGCTAGATAAATCATGCCGAGTGAACATTTGTAATAACTGGTTATTTACTTGTTTTTCAATGCGGTTAGCAGTAAATTCGGCTTCTGACATCGCCTGTTGATCTGTTTGATAGAGTACATAAAAAGCACTGGCTGTTAAACAAATAACAGCTATAAATAAGATTCGATATAAAAGTTGTACTCTCAGATTCATGGCGTATTTGAACGTTAATAATTTTTGAACAGTTTATGGCTTAATGAGTCGGTGTTAAAGCGAATAATACATCATAGGGAAATTTGCCCGATATTATCAGGCTGATTTCAGGTTATCATTTACAGCGAAAGTAAGTATTAGCAAATCAACTGTAGTAAGAAAATTTTTTAAGAGGGAATAGCATGGCAGATAATCAACGGTTAGAATTAGCTCGTGATCAAGCACTAGCTCTAGAACAAGTGGTTAATACAGTTGTTATTGGGCAACAGGAGGCGATTAGGCTGATTTTAATTGCATTACATGCTCGTGGACATGTATTGCTTGAAGGCGGTGTTGGTGTTGGTAAAACAACTTTACTGCGTGCGTTTTCCAAAGCCTTAGGTGGAGCATTTGGCCGTATTGAAGGTAGTGTCGATTTAATGCCTAATGACTTACTTTATAGTGCCTGGGTTAATGGTGAGGGCAAACCAGTAATCGATCCCGGTCCGCTTATTGCCCATGGCGAAGATACGGCAGTTTTTTTCTTTAACGAAATTAATCGTGCGCGACCACAAGTTCAATCATTGTTATTAAGAGCAATGGCTGAGCGTAGTGCTGAAGCCTTTGGCCGTGAATATACCTTTCCACACATGATAGTGTTTGCTGATCGAAATGCGGTAGAGAAAGAAGAAACATTTGAACTCAGTGCTGCTGCTCGTGATCGCTTTCTATTTGAGATTGGTATTTCGAACCCGTTGGATATTGGTGTAAGAAAGCAACTAATCTTCGATCCTAAATTTCATGATGTTGATGCGTTATTAAGTTCATTATCAGAGCCGTTATTAGATTATTCCGAGCTCAACTCACTTGATCATGATATTCAACAGAGCGTGTTTGTATCTGAAGAAATCGAAGATTATATAGTTAGAATATGGGATGCAACATGGGAACCGCATAAATTTGGTATCGAAATTCCCGATATTTATATGGAAGATTTAGTGGTGGCTGGTGCTAGTGTTCGAGGCATGTCGTCTATGGTTCGAGCTGCTAAAGTTTCTGCTTGGTTGGCTGGGCGAGATCATGTGTTACCTGATGATGTGCATGCAGTGTTATTGGCATCATTAACACATCGGGTATTTTTGTCGCCAATATATGAAGGTCGACGTGAACAGATAATGCCATTGTTTGTAGATGCGTTACGCAAACAAATTTCTTCGCCATAAACAGGCTTTGATACCATGAGCGAACACACACACGATGAGTTTAGTTATCGTTATCCACGCAATGTATACGGCCATCTTCCTGGTGCACATAGAGGGAAATCACTAGGAACAGGCGATCGCTTTGCTGGTTTTGCCGACTTATTTGATTATCCTGATCCTCGGCGATTAGATCTTCGTGCGAGCTTGCGTAATAACTTATCAGATGGCGAAGATCGATGGTTAGTCAGACGCTATCAACAGCGTTCACCGATCACCTTGTGGATGATGGCTGATTTATCACGTTCAATGGCAATATCAAATGTTAATCATCAGCATTTAGCGAATTTAACTCATTTAATTGCTCATTCAGCCATTGGCTTGGGTGACCGTTTTGCTATGGCAGGTTTTGATTCAGATTTGCGTCGAGATGTTGCTATGATGCCAACGCGCCAACGAAGTATGCCGTTAATTGCTGCGGATATGATCCGTGATGCGATTCCAGCAAGAGCTGCCGGTGTGGAGGGTTTAATTCATGCTACTAATATGATTACCAGTTCACATGCGATGGTTTTTCTTGCCTCTGATTTTTGTTGTGATATTGACCTTG
>JAUXFA010000276.1 GCA_030620285.1 Piscirickettsiaceae bacterium | reverse complement strand
GTTCAATGGCATCTAAATGAACATTTATTGCCTTGTCATGTAACTTAGGAATTTGAGTTAATTCAAAATAATGGGTGGCAAATAAGGTGTACGCGCCAATGTCCCGTACTAATTTTTCTGCACAAGCCCAGGCTAAAGATAAACCATCAAAAGTGCTGGTTCCCCGCCCTATTTCATCCATTAATACCAAGCTATGTTGCGTTGCATTATTAAGAATATTAGCGGCTTCGCTCATTTCCACCATAAAAGTTGAGCGACCAGAAGCCAAATCATCAGAAGCACCAATTCGAGTGAAGATCTGATCAACTGGTCCAATGACCGCCGTTGCTGCTGGCACAAAACTGCCCATATGTGCCATTAATACGATAAGCGCTGCCTGTCTCATATAAGTGGACTTGCCGCCCATATTAGGGCCGGTAATCATTAATAAACGTTGCTGATCCGTCAGCTTAAGATCATTCGATGAAAAGTGTTGTTGCGTGGTCATTTCCACGACAGGATGTCGACCAGCGTCAATCACTATACCCGCCCTATCCGTAAAATCAGGAGCAGTATAATTTAAGGTTTGAGCTCGTTCAGCAAGGTTGGCTAATACATCCAATTCTGCCAATGCCCCAGCAGACACTTCTAATGCAGGTAAATCAGGCAATAGCTTGTCAAATAATTCATCGTATAAGGCTTTTTCCAATGCTAATGCTCGTTCATTAGCACTGAGGACTTTATCTTCAAAAGTCTTCAGTTCTGGTGTGATATAACGCTCAGCATTTTTTAAAGTTTGTCGTCTTACATATTCGGTCGGTATTTCAATATGATGCGAACGACTTATTTCAATGAAATAACCATGAACGCGGTTATAACCCACTTTTAATGTCGACACACCTGTTCGTTCTCGTTCTCGTTGTTCTAAATCGAGTAAATATTGACTGGCATCATCACGAATATGTCGTAACTGATCGAGTTCATCGTTATAACCCTCAGCAATCACACCACCATCACGAATCAAAACGGGAGGCTCATCTACTAATGCTGTTTGTAGTAAACCTAATAATTCAGGAAACTGTCCTAATTCGCGGTCAAGTTGCTTTAATCGAGCACTCTCACACTCTGCTAACAAGCTATGTAGTTCGGGCAATAATGCCAAGGTATTACGTACTTGCATAAAATCACGTGGCCTAGCTGTTTTTAATGCAATTCGGGCCAAGACGCGTTCAACATCGCCTAATCGTTTAAGAAATATTTGTATTGATTCTATAAGTTGAGAGCTAATAAACTGCTGAATAGCTTGCTGTCGTTGTTTTAGAATTTGATGATCACGTAATGGTCGTAATAACCAGCGCCGTAATAATCGCGCTCCCATGGGTGTGGTGGTTTTATCTAATACTGACAGTACGGTATGTTCTCGACCACCTGATAGGTTATTTTCTAACTCTAAATTTCGCCGTGTTTGAGGATCTAAACAAATGCTATCCGCTGCCTGCTCGACTTTTAAGCCACGTAAATGCGGTAACGCGGTAAGGTGTGTTTCTTGGGCATAATTTAATAAACAACCCGCTGCGGTAACCGCTAAATCTAATGTTTCACAACCAAAGCCCGTTAAATCTTGGATCTCAAAGTGTTCACATAAACGGCGTGTTGAATTCTCTAAATCAAAATGCCATGGAGGGAGTGTTTTTAAGGTTTTTACAAATTCCGGTAAATTGTCATATTCAGATTCATCAACTAATATTTCTGCCGCTTGCAACCGTCCTAATTCAGCATGTAACTCAGCTAAGGAATCAACTTCACTGACGGTAAAACGACCACTACTTAGCTCGGCGGTTGCTAAACCATATCGATTATTGTTGCCGTAAATGGCGACTAATAAATTTTCATGGCGGCTATCTAATAGCGCTTCTTCTGTTAGCGTGCCCGGCGTTAATACTCGTACAACTTGTCGCTCAACAGGGCCTTTGCTAGTAGCTGGATCGCCAATCTGTTCACAAATAGCAACAGACTCACCAATATTGATTAAGCGCGATAAATAAGAATCTGCCGCATGATAAGGTACGCCTGCCATTGGAATAGGTTTACCGTTACTGCTTCCACGTGCGGTCAGTGTTATATCTAATAATTCCGCAGCCTTATGCGCATCATCATAAAACATTTCATAAAAGTCACCCATGCGATAAAACAGCAAATAATCAGGATTTTCTGCTTTTATCCTAAAATATTGCTGCATCATTGGCGTGTGGTTTTGTTCATTTCCCATCTGTTATATTGTAGCGTATGCAAAAATTTTCTGATGATGATCTTCATCAACTTTCAATACAAGCTTCCAAGCATTTGTTAGCGCACAATTGGATGCTATGTTGTGCCGAATCTTGCACCGGCGGCTGGTTAGCAAAATGCTGCACTGATATTGCTGGTAGCTCAATATGGTTTGAGCGTGGCTTCGTTACGTATAGCAACCAATCTAAACAAGATTTATTAAAGGTCTCCTTATCTATTTTAGAACAATATGGGGCTGTCAGTGAACAGGTTGCCATCGAAATGGCGCAAGGAGCGCTACTGCAGTCAAAAGCTCATATTAGTGTCGCAATCACCGGTATTGCCGGCCCTGATG
>JAUXFA010000259.1 GCA_030620285.1 Piscirickettsiaceae bacterium | reverse complement strand
TAGCATATTTCCCCGTTGACTATCAAGCCGAGCAAGCCCGCCATTGGTTAATTGACAATTGTCTGCATCGATGGGGTGAATTTGTACGATGGGTTCTGAAATATGTGCATTTAATCGTGATGATCGAGCGGTTCGCGTCATAGTATGCCATTGATCGCGTACTCGCCCTGTATTAAGAATCAAGGGGTATTCAGCACTGGTTGCATTGACGGGAGGGCGCGGTGTTATCGCTATGAACTGTGCTTTACCAGTTGAGGTAAAAAAGTGCTTATCTTCAAATAGACGTTCAGTCCCCTTTGGCCTGCCTGCTGTGACTGGCCATTGAATGGGTATCAATTCGTCGTATTGTTTGTCGGATATATTAGCTAATTGGCTGATATCAAAATCACGCTTTCCATTATTCTCAAAGCCAGATAAGTTGGCATGTTCTCTAAAGATCTCTGCTGATGATTGATAGCTAAATGCATGACCATAACCCATACGGTTAGCAACTTGAGACAATATCCACCAATCTTCTTCTGCTTCACCAGGATGAGGTAAAAAATTACGTTGATGAGAAATACGGCGCTCAGAATTAGTGACTGTACCGCATTTTTCGCCCCAAGCTAATGCAGGCAATAGAATATCTGCCCGTGCGACAGTTCCCGTATTAAGTTCACACTCAGAGACAATGACTAAATCACAGGTTTCTATCGCCCGTCGGACTTTGTCTGCATTGGGTAAAGTAACCACAGGATTGGTTGCAATAACCCAAATAGCTTTGATTTTTCCATTCGCAATATCTTCAAACATATCCACTGCTTGAGCCCCTGCGGTTGATGCTAGATTATCTGTTTGCCAAAAACGAGAGACCAGATTGTGATGCAAGGGATTGTCTAATTCCATATGAGCAGCCAATTGATTGCTTAATGCGCCCACTTCACGCCCACCCATAGCATTTGGCTGACCCGTGATAGAGAAAGGGCCCATTCCTGGTTTGCCGATACGTCCAGAGGCTAAGTGACAATTAATAATACTGTTAGATTTATCTGTACCTGATGAAGATTGATTTACCCCTTGAGAATAAAGAGTGACTACCTTTTCTATGTTAGCAAATAACTGAAAAAAATTACTCACATCCTGATCAGATAATTCACATATTTGTGCAACCTGAGTAATATCTGTTGCAGATTTTTCTGCTGAAATCAGTGCTTTGGCAAAGCCCTCGGTGTGTTGGTTAACAAATTCCCAATCCATGGTGTTTTGTTGTTTTATATAATGAAGTAGCCCATTAAATAAAGTCGCATCAGTCCCAGGTTTAAGTGGTAAATGTAGGTCAGCAATATCACAGGTAGCGGTTTTACGTGGATCAATGACGACAACCTTTAAAGTAGGTCTTTGTTGCTTTGCCTTAACAATTTTTTGGTAAACAATCGGATGGCACCAAGCCGCATTAGACCCTACAATCACTATTAGGTCGGCTTGTTCAAGGTCTTCATAATTGCACGGAACTGAGTCACTTCCAAAGGCACGTTTATAACCAGCCACAGCAGAAGACATGCATAAGCGTGAGTTGGTGTCGATATTTGCACTACCAATAAAGCCTTTCATTAGCTTGTTGGCAACATAGTAATCTTCGGTCAATAATTGCCCTGAAACATAAAAAGCCACCGCATCTGGCCCATGTTTCTCAATAACCTGTTTTAAACCATCAGATACAGCATCTAATGCAGTATCCCATGATGTTTGCTTACCATTAACTTGTGGGTGGAGTAAGCGATTTTCCAGACCAATAGTATCAGCAAGCGCAGAGCCTTTTGAACATAAACGACCAAAATTTGCGGGATGAGATTTATCGCCTTTGATAGAAATCGTACCATCTTCTTCGCGTGTGGCCTGTACACCACAGCCCACGCCACAGTATGGACAAGTAGTTAAGCTGGTTGTTGTTTTTGTCATTAATTCTACTCGTGATTTTCTTCGATATGGTGCTGACCAAATATGATATTTTTACGTATTTCAGAAATACCCTTTCCCTCTGTTAGTAGAGAGAAATACCATAAGCCATCGGTGGTTTCGCCATAAAGAACGATGCCCATAATTTTATTATTTTGTATTACCAGTTTTTTGTAGATATGTCTTGTAGCATCTTTAAATATGATGTTCTCAGTAGTATTATCCCCAATAAAATCACCTGCTGAAAAAAGATCAATACCGGTTACTTTTAGCTTAGTAGAGGTTGCACTGCTCACGTAGCTAGCAATCCCCATATCAACCAGATGATTTGCACACACCTTGGCCTGTTCAAATAAGGGCGCAACCAGCCCAAAGGTTTTTTTACGATGTTGAACACATTCGCCAACGGCATAAATAGTGGGCGTAAATGTTTGCAGGGTGTCGTCAACAAGAATGCCCCGGTCACATTGAATGCCAGATGCTTGTGCTAATTTAATATTAGGACGCACACCAATTGCCATAACCACCAAATCTGCTTCAACCTCAGAACCATCTTTAAAACGCACCTTTTCAACCCGTTTATCACCCAGTAATGCTTCAGTTTGGTGCTCCATTAAGAAATGCATGCCTTTTTCTTCTAATTCTGAACGCATTAAATCAGCAGATTCCTGGTCAAGTTGTTGGCTCATTAAGGTATTATTTCTGTGGACAACCGATACGTTCATGCCTTGTATCATCAAACCATTTGCAGCTTCAAGCCCTAGCAACCCACCACCTATTACAATGGCATTTTTATGTGTTTTAGCAGTCTCGATCATGACATTAACATCATTAATATCACGAAAACTGATTACTCCCCCTAGCATTTTTCCGGGGATATCAAGCATCACCGGTACAGAGCCTG
>JAUXFA010000151.1 GCA_030620285.1 Piscirickettsiaceae bacterium | reverse complement strand
GAACGTTCTGAACAAGCTATTACTGATCAACAGCGCGCCGCAGATTCAATTCATAGTGATCCCGCTATCGATGCCATGAAGCAGGCCTTTGGGGCCCGCGTTGTTGAAAGTACAATAAAACCATTAACTTAATCGAGGAATTACAATGAAAGGTGGAATGGGCAACCTAATGAAACAGGCGCAACAAATGCAGGCTAATATGGAAAAAGCCCAGCAAGAACTCGCCAATATGGAAGTCACAGTCCAGTCCGGCGGCGGCATGGTAAAAATCGTCATGACTGGAAAACATGATGTCAAAAGAGTCAGTATTGAAGATACTTTATTTGAAGATGATAAAGACTTGCTGGAAGATTTGATCGCCGCTGCTGTTAATGATGCGGTTCATCAAGTTGAAAAAAATAGCCAAGAACGTATGGCAGGCATGATGCCGGCCGGCATGAAACTGCCCTTCTATATAGTAAAATTAATATGGCTAATCTTGGACCCAGTATAGAACAATTAATTGATGCCTTGCGCTGTTTGCCCGGCGTTGGGCCTAAGTCAGCCCAGCGGATGACATTTCATCTACTAGAACGTAATCGTGATGGTGGTAAACAATTAGTGACCGCTCTAAGCCAAGCACTAAGCAAAGTTCAACATTGCCACCGTTGCCGGATATTGAGTGAGACTGAGATTTGTTCTAGGTGTAATGATGACCAGCGCCGCCAAGACCAACTTTGTATAGTCGAAATGCCCAGTGACGTACTTGCTATTGAGCAAGCGACTCACTACAAAGGCCAATTTTTTGTATTATCTGGCCATTTATCGCCACTTGATGGTATTGGACCAGATGAATTAGGCATACCGCAACTTATCGATTTATTTGATAAAAATACAATTCAAGAATTAATTCTAGCCACAAACCCTACTGTTGAAGGCGAAGCAACAGCCCACTATATTAGCCAATTAGCGCATTCTAGGCAGATTCATGTCACTCGGCTTGCACATGGTATCCCGCTCGGTGGCGAACTAGAATATATAGACAGTGGTACACTATCCCATGCGTTTTCAGGTCGGGAATCGATCTAATAATTTAAAAGACATCAGAAAGAGCAGTTATTATCATGGCAGAAAAACAAGCTCCATTTGAATTACTAAAATCATTCTCGGGTTTAATTCACCGTCGTCCTTTATTTATTACCGATCGGCTTGATGTTGACAGTTATCATTTAACCTTCCTCAATAAGCACGGTGAAAAGCTTAATGATGACTCTGAAGTACCTGATTTTTTAGAGCAACTTCCGAATATTTTACCAGCCATTAGTGACCGACAAAAAGCATTACTATCGATGCCAGAATCATGGCACGATACTGTTTTTAATAGTCCGGGGCAATCGCAAAAATTCACCATTGATATCAATGGTGGCGCACTACCAGATGGCGTTGACCCCAGCCGTTTTTCGTTTGCGAGTCACGCAGGCTTGTCGTCTGATAATACCACTTCAGAGACGTTATTAATCGATCTGGAAAGTCATAATCAGAAAAGCCTGACCGAACATCTCCCCTACTGGCGTAATAATCATAAAATATTGTGTGCAACCAACGTCAATAATTTAGATGATTACACCCTGTGTAAATCTCAAACTTTAGATCTACTGCAGGGCCAATTTTACATCTTGCCAGCAGCTAAAGATAAGCAAAAAATTGCACCATCAATTCAAATATTGATGGAATTATTAGTCAAATTACAAGATCCTGACATAGAACCTGAAGATCTTGCCGCCTCCATTAATCAAGATATTTCATTAAGCTACAAGTTATTACGACTCATTAACTCAGCATTTTTTGGCTTACCAAGAGAAGTGAGCAGCACTAAACAAGCCATTGTTATGCTAGGCCATACCAAGATTAAAACATGGGCCAGCTTACTGAGCTTATCAGGTGTCGATGACAAGCCAGTTGAGCTTCGTATCGTTGCAATGACCCGAGCGAGGATGTGTGAATTACTCGCCAAATATTATAAAGGCCAGCCCGAACTATTCTTTGCAGCAGGTTTATTCTCTACCCTTGATGCATTAATGGATGCACCTATTGAAGTACTGGTGGAAAAACTGCCATTGGCACCTGAATTGAAAGAAGCATTGTTAGACAATTCAGGAGCAGCGGGAAATGCTTTAGCTGACGTATTAAGCTATGAAAAAGGTGATTGGACTGCTATTGAGGCATCACCTATACCTGTCGAAATATTAGCCAGAGCATATTTAGATGCGATTTATTGGGCAAAAGAGCTAAATACCCAATTACAAGACTAAATCATGGCTGTTCCTTGGCTGGAAATTTCAACTAATAGTCATTTCCCTACCGTTGATAGTGCGCTTGATGATGGCCTATTGGCTGCCGGCGGTGATTTATCTCCTACAAGACTGATTAATGCTTACCAATGTGGGATATTCCCATGGTTCAATCAATCAGATCCCATATTATGGTGGAGCCCTGATCCACGGTTGATCTTATTCACCGATAAAATCAAGATTTCACCAAGCTTAAAAAAAACAATTCGTACCACCTCTATCACCATTACCGTGGATCAAGCTTTTGCTGATGTTATGACTGCCTGTGCTGCACCTCGACATAGCAAAACTGGCGAAACAGACTCTGGAACATGGATCCACCCAGATATGATTGAATCGTATACAGCTCTCCATCAGCAAGGCTTTGCTCATAGTCTCGAATGCTGGCACGATGGCAATCTAATCGGTGGTTTGTATGGTGTCGCTATCGGTAAGGTGTTTTTTGGAGAATCTATGTTTAGCACACTAAGAGATAGCTCAAAAATAGCCTTAGTTGCACTGTGTCAACAATTAGAGCGCTGGGGCTTCCCTATTATTGACTGTCAGGTTTATTCCCATCATCTCGCTAGCCTAGGAGCTGAAGAAGTCCCCAGATCGGACTTTATTAACTATCTAAACCAATATTGCTTGCATCCACTATCTCAACAACATTGGCAATTAGATGCTGATCTACCACTTGCATCATGAGTTCTACGCTTAAGTTTTTTAAAGATGCGAGTTCGCATAATTGTTCATATCTACCCAATGAGCAAGCACAAAATATTTATCCTGATCCCAAACAAACAATGTCCAACACTTTATACAGCCAACTCATTCAGTCTGGCTTTAGACGAAGTGGCGATCAAGCTTATCGGCCGCATTGTCCCAACTGCCAAGCCTGTATCCCTGTTCGTATTAACCTACATAAATTCATACCCAGTCGCAGTCAACGTCGTTGCTTACAACGTAATCAACACCTAAACATAAGCTTCCATCCAGCTGAATTTAAGCCTGAACACTATCAACTTTATCATCACTATTTATCCTCAAGACATCATGATGGTGGCATGGTTAATCCTACTGAAGAAAGTTATATCAATTTTTTAACCAGTTATTGGAGTGATACCCAATTTATCGAATTTCGAGATCAATCACAGTTAATTGCCGTTGCAGCAACGGATTTTGTACATCACGGCCTCTCTGCTTTTTATACATTTTTTGACCCCGAACTAACAAAACAAAGTTTAGGCACCTATGCCATATTGCAACAAATAGCGCTAGCAAAACAGCAAGATTTATCCTGGCTTTATCTCGGTTACTGGATAGAAAATTGCCAAAAAATGAACTACAAACAAACTTTTTCAGGTTTGGAAGCATACATTGATCAGCAATGGCAAATTCTCAAAACATGAAAAACGTTGAATAATAAGTAGTTTTGCGGCAAAATGGTCGATTAATTTCGAAAATAATAGATAGAGATTTATGGCAAAAGAAGAACATATTGAATTTGAAGGTACAGTTATTGATACTATGCCCAACACCACTTTTCGTGTCGAACTCGAAAATGGCCACGTAGTAACAGCCCATATTTCTGGCAAAATGCGTAAAAACTATATCCGTATTTTGACCGGTGATACTGTCACTGTTCAACTAACACCTTACGACTTAAGTAAAGGTCGCATCACTTATCGTGCAAGATAATTTCCGATAAGGTAAACTCGCTGTCAACGTGAATTTTCTGCCGATAACAAGGACCTCCTCACGGTGTTTTCATTAAAAGCAAAAGCAGGTGACAGTCAATCAGCAGGAATAGCCATTGCAGCTAATGGCATCGCCTTAGCCGTTATAGATCATAAGCAAAAAACACCATCCCTAAAACACGCACAGTTTTATCCTTGTTCTTCTTCTGAGCAGTCTGTACAGCTTGCCCAGTTAAGCAAACAGCATCAACTAAACAGTATTCCTTGTAATTTTGTACTCAACCCTAATGAATATCAAATACTTCAAGTGGATGCACCCGAAGTGCCAAAACAAGAGCTCAACACAGCATTACGTTGGCATATTAAGGATCTGATTGATTTCCATATTGATGATGTGATCTTAGAGCATCTCGATCTTCCAACTCAAAATATCTCTGGCAAGCAACATTTGCACG
>JAUXFA010000035.1 GCA_030620285.1 Piscirickettsiaceae bacterium | reverse complement strand
TAGTACCTGAAGGCATCGAGGGCCGTGTACCGTTTAAAGGAACATTAAGCCCTGTAATTCATCAATTACTGGGTGGTATTCGTTCGAGTATGGGCTATACAGGCAGTGCAACCATTGAAGATATGCGTACTAAACCTGAGTTTGTGCGTGTTACCTCTGCGGGTATGAATGAAAGTCATGTTCATGATGTCACTATCACCAAAGAAGCGCCTAACTACCGGGTAAATTAAACCCGTATTTATAAAACGGACATTCACTAGATTCCCGATGATATATGTCGGGAAAGCCGATATTTTATTTTAGAGAGATTTATGAGCAACAATATTCACGACCACCGAATCCTTGTTCTCGATTTTGGTTCGCAATATACTCAACTTATCGCACGCCGAATTCGCGAAGCGGGAGTTTATTGTGAGTTACGTGATCCTGATATTAGCGAAGCTGAAATTAGCGAGTTTAATCCCAAAGGCATTATTCTTTCAGGTGGTCCTGACTCAACAATTGGTGACGAAGCGCCTGTTGCTCCACAAGCCGTGTTTGAATTTGGTGTCCCTGTATTAGGAATTTGCTACGGTATGCAAACCATGGCAATGCAACTCGGTGGTCAAGTAGAGTCTTCTGAACATCGTGAATTTGGTTATGCCCAAATTCGTGCACGTGGCCACTCTGCTTTATTACGCGATATTGAGGATCACACTACTGAAGAAGGCTATGGCCTACTTGATGTCTGGATGAGTCATGGCGACCGTGTTGCGGCGTTGCCTGAAGGTTTTAAAGTGATTGCCAGTACTGATAGTGCGCCCTGTGCCGGCATGGCTGATGAAGATCGACACTTTTATGGTGTGCAATTCCATCCAGAAGTCACTCATACCGCTCAAGGTCAACGTATTATTGAGCGCTTTCTCACGGAAATATGTGGCTGCGACACTTTGTGGACATCCGCTCAGATCATTGAAGACAGCATTAAGACTATTCGCCAGCAAGTTGGTGAGGATCACGTGTTACTAGGATTATCTGGTGGTGTTGATTCCTCGGTCGTGGCTGCATTATTACATCAAGCCATTGGGCAGCAACTCACCTGTGTCTTTGTTGATAATGGTCTACTTCGGGAAAATGAAGGTGACCAAGTGATGGCGATGTTTGCTAAACATATGGGCATTAAAGTCATTCGTGTTGATGCTGAACAACGTTTTTTAAGCGAACTCGCTGGTGAAAATGAACCTGAGAAAAAACGGCGTATTATTGGCCGCGTATTTGTTGAAATATTTGAAGAACAATCCAATAAACTCACTAATGTGAAATGGTTAGCTCAAGGTACAATCTATCCCGATGTGATTGAATCTGCCGCAGCCAAAACAGGTAAAGCACAAGTCATCAAAACCCATCACAATGTTGGTGGTTTGCCTGATCATATGAAACTAGAGTTACTTGAACCTTTACGTGAGCTCTTTAAAGATGAAGTACGTAAGCTTGGTGTTGAGCTTGGTCTACCTCGCGATATGGTTTATCGTCATCCCTTCCCAGGCCCGGGTTTAGGTGTCCGTATTTTAGGCGAAGTCAAAAAGGAATATGCTGATTTATTACGTAAAGCCGATAAGATCTTTATTGACGAGTTATATAACCACGACTTATATGATAAAACCAGCCAAGCTTTTGTGGTGTTTTTACCGGTCAAATCTGTTGGCGTAATGGGCGATGGCAGACGTTATGATTATGTGGTTTCATTACGTGCCGTAGAAACTATTGACTTTATGACTGCTCGTTGGGCACATCTGCCTTATGAGTTTTTAGGTCTTGTTTCCAATCGCATTATTAATGAGATTGAAGGCATTTCCCGCGTCACCTATGATATCTCTGGAAAACCACCTGCTACAATTGAGTGGGAGTAAATATAGAAAACAGATAAATTATAGTTCCTGAAGAAATTAAATTCTAAAGGGGTGATAAAATGGAAAAATGTCATGAATATTTTAGTTGTGAAAAGATGGATTGTGTTAGGCGTAAAAATGAAGATCTAGAGTGTTGGGAGATTGAAGAAACCTTATGCGATACACACAGCGACTATGTAACAAAAATACGAAACTATATAGGCGGCAAAAGTGAAGCTTGTAAATACTGTATTTATTATCAACAAAAGCACCTAAAACAATAAAATACTTACATAAAAGAGCTATTGAACTCTTGATTATTGTTCTCCTGTTCCTAAGGCCCAATCCATAAAACGATCAAAAAGGTTGGGATTACTTTCTCGTTTTTGTTCAATCCAACTATCTGAATCACCTTGATAGGCCTTTATAGTCGTTTCATATTGACCTTGTTTTTGTTCTACCAAGCCTAATTTATTCTGAGCAAAATAGTTGCCATTTTCGGCTGCTAGTCGGTACCACTTTTCAGATTCTTGATCACTTTGAGCAACATCACCCTGACCAAATTCATATAATACTCCTAGGCTATATTGGGCTAAATCATTATCTTGTTGTGCTGATTTTAAATACCATTTTTCAGCTTGTTTGCTATCTTGCTTTGTCCCTTGACCACTGTTATACATTGCTGCCAATTCATATTGCGAAAAGACATCTCCCTGTTCCGAAGCGAGTTTGCAGTTGATGAAATTTTGCTGATCACTTTCATTTTCGTTGTAACATGCTGCCCACGTGGCCGGCACCATAAAAAGCATCAATAAAAATACCGTATTTTTCATCATAACCTCAATATTTTATATAAATAATAAGTCTACGCTCGCATCTTACACTATAATCATTGCATTCATAAAACCGCTACCTTAATGGCTGATTCAGAGGATGTTATGTTAGGAAAACAATTTAATTGGAATAGTTTTTTTATCCGTTTTGCTTTTGCATTGATACTTGTTTACGCAAGCTATAATCCGAGTGGTTATAGTCTATTTCAGTGGGCTAAAGAATCAGTATTCGGTGAGACATTAGCCATCACGCCACCTTTTGCTATGTCGGCTATTGTCCTGATTATTGGTTGGACAGTTTACCTTCGGGCCACCCTCCGATCGCTCGGCACGTTTGGCTTGACATTAGCCTTTGCCTTTTTTGCCATTATTGTGTGGTGGTTAGTTGATCTGGGCTGGCTTGGAATCGATAGCGTCTCGATATTAACCTATATCATATTATTCTTATTGGCCGCTATTCTTGCTACCGGTATGTCTTGGTCGCATATTCGACGCCGTATGTCTGGCCAATCTGATGTTGATGATCTCGACGAATAAATATCAAAGTTGCTTAGGCCTTAAATTTACTTGCCGCCTCTTGCAACTCGGCCGATAAAGAAGACATAGTATCAACCGCTGTTGATGTTTCTTGTGCACCTTCGGCGGTATGTTCTGCAACCTGACTAATATTCACAATACCACGATTAATATCTTCGGCGACGGCTGATTGTTCATTAGCTGCACTAGAGATTGCAGCGCCCATTTCATCCATGGTGGTGATCATGGCGGTAATGGTATCTAACGCCTCACCTGCACTTGCTGCTTTTTCGACACTCATTTTGGCAGATTCACGACTTTCATTCATCACGCTAACCGCGGCTTGAGCACCGGCTTGTAAGCGACCGACCATTTCTTCAATTTCATGGGTTGAGGATTGTGTTCTTGCTGCTAAGGTACGCACCTCATCAGCTACCACAGCAAAACCGCGACCATGTTCTCCTGCCCGTGCTGCCTCAATCGCCGCATTCAATGCTAATAAATTTGTTTGTTCAGTAATCGCTCGAATCACTTCGACAATCGCACCAATATCACTAATATCTGTTTCAAGGTTATGCAATGTTTCAGCAGCCTTTTCGACTTCACCGGCTAAATTATCAATTGATTGTATGGTCTCTAAGACCACTAGTTTTCCCGCTTTGGCTTCATTATCGGCATTATGTGCCGCTTCAGCAGTCCCTGATGCTGTTCTCGCTACTTCTTGAACCGAGGCCGCCATTTCATTCATCGCGGTGGCTACTTGGCTGGTTTCAGACTGCTGACTCAACACACCCTCAACGGTTTGTTTACTAATCGTTGCCATATTATTGGTCGCTGTATCCATTTGCGATACACCATTTTGTAATGTTCTGACTAAATTAGCGACATTTTTACGCGCGCTGTCTAATTCAAATGCCATCCAACTAAAATCATTGTTACCGCTAATTGTGATTTTTTTTGTTAAATCACCTTTTTTTATACTTTGAATACCAGCAACCAAGGTATCTGCACGTTGAACACCAAAATTTCCAATAAAGGTTGCTATCGCATACAAGGTTCCACCGAGAATAGCTGTTGCGATAGCCGCTATCAGTAGTTGTGTGCTGGGATCGGTATTAGATGTTTCTAAAAACCAATAAATAGCCATTAACAGAAATAAGCCAATAATGCCCAATCCAGCAACCATTTGCATGCGCTGCTTTAAAGAATAACTTTCTAATTTAAACATGTGGTATTCGTATCCAATCAGGTTAATAAGGCTATGTTTTAGGCGTAAATGCTAACACCCAATTCAATATCTTGTTCAGTCTCCGCTGATTGTTGTCCTTGCTCTAGGGTATCGGCATCTGAGGCATTAACTGAACTTAAATTGCTATTATCTATATCGTCACTATCAGTTTGCTCACCAGTCTCTTCAGATGATTGTTGCGATACATCTGAATGTGCTAATTCTAAACCATTCTCCAGAAAACTTTCACGTAATCTTGGCAATGCCTGCTCTAATGCATCACGGGTCGCAGCATGATGAGCAGTAAATGTTACCGTTGCCTGCTCATTAGTCATTGTTACCCTTACTTCAACTGGGCCTAAACTAGCTGGATTCAATTTCAATGAAGCTTGCTGTATGCCTTCTTTTGCCATCCAAATCACCCGACTACTTAATACACGACTCCAAGCCTTGCTTAATACCGGTGGGTGAAGATCTAATGTCGGTGCCTCTGCTGTTACTACACGCGCAGAATGGCTTGTGGCTTGGCCATTGACCAATGATGCCAAGGTGCTTCCAAAACCACCATTTACTCTATCTACGAATTGCCCCGCTGGTGGCGTTGAGGGTTTTGCCCGTTTAATAAAATCAGGGATTTTTAGTTGCTTATCTAAGGCAGATTGTTGTTCATTAACCGTTGTATTTGTTATCACTGATGCAAATTTACTATTTTGCTTGATGGTATTTTTACTGCTATTAGCCACCGACTTTGGCGCCAATGCTTGCAAAATATCAGGTCGTATTTTTGCTGATGATTGGCCTTGCTGTTTAGTTTCAGCATTATCTTCATCGAGTATTTGTGGCACGGCTACTTTTGACGTTGCCTCTGAAACGGCAGTGTTAACAGGTGTTTTTGCAGTGGTTGTAGTTTGTGCGATCTTTTGGGCTTGCTCTGAAATGGTTTTACCAATTTGATGTGATGAGGCACCCACTTCAGATATTTTTGCGCTAGCAATGCTTTCTTTTATCTGTTGTACAGCCGTATGTAATTCTTGAGTTTTAATTAATCCGTTGGGGTCAATCGTTGGTTTATGATCTTCATTAACAATTTGGTTTTGTAACGATTCATCGGTAATCTCTACGATATCCGTCAGCTCAATATCCAACTCCAATTGTTGCTCAGTTGTCTCTGGTGATGATGTCAAATCTTCAACGGATTGGCCATCCTGCTCTTCCACCGGCAAAGTCTTGCCGTTTTCAGGATCTATTTTTTCCGCTTTTTGCTGTCTTCTGTCGGCATTAATAGGCTGATGCTGTGGCCGTTCTGATGAGACATGATTTGATTTTGACGATTCATGCTTATCAATTTGTTTGTCCAACTCGGATGAGAATGCCTGCTGCTGCTTACTTTTATCGACAATTCCATTATTTGCATCCTGCTGTTGAGCGTTTGATTTTGTAATCAGTGATCGATTATTAATATTTACTACTAGCTCTTGACTCATGATTTATCCCTCGCGCTATCCTATAGCGTTGTAATCGGTGCTCAAAGGAAGTTGCAATCAATATGCCAAAAATAGGCAATAGGGGATTTATTATGTCCAGCAGTAGACGGCGTGAGCGATGTTACCGTGGCCGCCATAGTAAGATTCACTGCATAGTTGTTTAACTAAACCTTCACCTCGACCACAGAGACCGTCATTATCAGCCAGATCTTTTGCATGTTGCTGATAGTCAAAACCAGTACCACTATCTTCAACCACAATGGTTAATTGTCCACCATCTTGACGAGGTTGGTGTGACAATGACACCTTAATAGAACTATCTGCTAATTCCGCTAAACGCTGCGCTCGTAACGTGTAATACTCAGTAAAACCATTCGCACTCTTTTTTAAGTCGGAGTCCAGTTTTAATAGGCCATGCTCAAGAGCATTACTACATAACTCAGCTAATACAGTGTAAATACGTTGGCGGTGTTTGTATGGCGCTTGGATCTGCATCACAATATTGACTAATAATGGTACAAAATCAAGGCTACGCAATGTTTCTGCAGAGAAACTAAAGTCCGCATTCCATTGTGTCGGGGGCAGACTGACTTGCTCTTGCTCGCTCACATTCACCCAATCGAGTTTTTGGATGGCTGCAATATCTAGCTCAAGGATCGTTTGATCGTTCGAAAACTCAGCCTGAGCTTGTTTTAAACCAAGGATACCCTGCCCACTCGTCAATATTTGATCAAAAATATCTTGGTCAAATTGTTGGCTTTTCTCATTGCTCGTATTAGCGATACTCGCTGAATACATAAACAGTTTATCACCGGCAGTTACTTCGACAAAAATAGTTTCTAGATCTATTTTTTGCAGGGTTTTAACACCTAATGCTGTCTGGGTTGTCGATATTCGATGACTAATATTTGAATTTTTATCTACCACTAGAATGTCAGGCAAACCACCATTCCATACTGCTAACATCTGTCCTTCTGGGTCTAATTCAATCATACCGGCCGCACAAAAGAACTCTTCAGGCAATACAAATAGTAATTTTTTATTGATCTCATCAATAATATCACTGAGTGAATAACCTTTTTGGGTCATACTGTAAAACACTTCAGCCACCGGTAAGGCTCCGACTGCTGCTGCTAAACCCTGCCCCGTGAAATCCCCTAAAAACAGATTAATACCACCGGATGGCTTGGGTGCACTTAGGATAATATCACTGCAGAAATTTTTTAATAGTTGCTGCAATACAGTCAGGCCTGGCAACTCGGCAGGGCTCATTTTAGCGATGCGTTCGTACAAATGGTCTGCTATTGCTAAGCTCTGCTGGTGGCGGGTTTGAAGATCTTGTAAGTCCATTACTTGGCTCCCACTATTAAGCTGGGTTTGTAGGTGCTTGCTTAACTAATTCTGAACAGTTTTTGAAAATTGGATATTTCTAGAATATTGCTTATTTCGGCTTTGCAATTGATCAATTCCATTCGTGCATTATCCCCACCAGCATAATCGCGCAGGAGTAGTAACATGCCTAGCGCTGAACTATCCATATAATCTGCAGCCATAAAATCTATCACAAAAAAACTGCTTTTTTCTGCCTGTTCATAAGCCTTGCGAAATTCATTTTGCACATTAAAATCAAAACGGCCATGTATTTTAATGATATGTTTATTTCCGTCGGTCTTTGTCGAAATATTCATTTAGTATCCGTCGCTAGTTCTCTATCTAGCTACTATTTTAATCCAATCTTGTAAAAATTGCTTTACTAAAATAGCTCAATATCGCCGGTATCAAGATCCTGTTGAGAAACGGCTTGGTGTTCTACTGATTTAATTTTGGGTTTTAATTGTTCTAACGATTGTTCAATATCAGTCAGCAGTGCTCGGTGATTATTGAAATTGTCAGGATTCATTCTCGCCTCATGCAACTGATCGACTAAATTACTTAACTGAGTGACAGCATCAACACGCTGCAAGACATGGGCAGATATTTGAGTACACATATCCTCAAATTGTAATGATGTAATCGCTTGATTAACCAGCGAAGAAATTTGTTGTGATGCCGCACCCGTTTGCTCAATAATATGATGAGAATGCTGGTTTATTTCCGTCATTTTATTCGACATATCGGCTACTTTTTGTTTGCCACTTAATGCCACATTCATATCCGCCGAGACCACGCGATTAACCACTTCCTTAGCTGATTCAAGAGTCTCTTTTACTTCTTGAGCCAATATATTAATTTCACCACTAAAATCATCTGATTTTTGTGATAATTTTCGTACTTCATCCGCCACTACCGCAAAACCACGTCCAGCTTCACCAGCACGCGCAGCTTCAATTGCCGCATTGAGCGCTAACAAATTTGTTTGAGAGGCAATGTCTTTGACATCCCCTAACAAAGAGAAAACACCATCAACTTTTTCAGACATATCATCTAATCGGTGCATAAGATACATGCTGTCTTTACTGTTATTGAGTACCATCTCGACAAAGTAGGTCAGTAATCCATCAGATTCTGCAATAAACGAATCCATTCCTGAACCCTCATCACGGCTTAGCAAACCATCTAATAAACTAGCCTGATGTTCACCTTGCTCATTAAGTCCATGAAAACTTTGTGTTAACTGCGATATTGCATCTTGCACTAAACCATTCATCTGCTCACTTTCAGAACGGATTAATACTAATTGTTCGGTTAAATGAGAATAGGCTTCATCATGCAAATCATGCACATCCGCTGAAATATCAGGTTCAGATTCAACAATCTCTTGAGCTTGCTCGATGACTTTATCGGCAAATAGAGCCGGCAAAAACAACCATGCTAATGCGGTTAATATCACAATGACACTGGCCATAAATCCAAGTAACCACC
>JAUXFA010000104.1 GCA_030620285.1 Piscirickettsiaceae bacterium | reverse complement strand
GTGATTGATACTGAAGGTTCGGGTAAAAATGCTCGAATCCAAGTTAATTTCAACCATGCTGGTAGTAAGTGGTTAGTATTAGCTTATGCCAAACTAGAAACAATTTAATTTTAGGACATCTTGATGTTTACTCACCATTTAATCCGCACCCTCTTTATTAGCTTATTGATGTTAGTTCTCACAGCCTGTGGCCCTGAAGATTCCGTTGGTGATACAACAACATCTGTTGATGCTAGCAAAACATATAACTGGAAGATGGTGACAACTTGGCCTCCCGGATTTCCGGTATTACAGGAAGGTGCTGAGCGATTTGCCCAAAATATTAACGATATGTCCAATGGCCGCCTTGACATTAAAGTCTATGCTGGCGGTGAACTAATCCCACCATTACAAACATTTGATGCTGTTTCACAGGGCACAGTTGAAATGGGTCATGGCAGCGCCTATTACTGGGCAGGAAAAGTACCTGAAGCACAGTTTTTCTCCACTGTTCCTTTTGGCATGACTGCTCGAGGTATGAATGCGTGGTTATATGATGGTGGCGGCCTTGAACTATGGCGTGAAGTATATAAACCATTTCATGTCATACCTTTCCCACTAGGCAATACTGGCGTGCAAATGGGCGGCTGGTTTAATAAAGAAATTAACTCTTTAGATGATATTAAAGGCTTGAAAATGCGTATCCCCGGCCTGGGTGGCAAAGTGTTTGCTAAAGCTGGCGGTAACCCAGTGTTATTAGCGGGTAGTGAAGTTTATACCGCATTAGAACGTAATACCATTGATGCAACTGAATGGATTGGCCCTTATCATGATCAACGTTTAGGTCTATACCGTGCTGCTGAACATTATTATTATCCTGGCTGGCATGAACCAGGCACCGTATTAGAGCTCACGATTAATCAACGAGCATGGGATTCTTTACCTGCTGATTTACAGGCCATCGTGGCTAATGCAGCGATGGCTGAAAATGTGCGAATGTTGTCTGAGATGGAACAAAAAAACCTATCCGCATTACAAGAATTAAAAGATCGCCCCAAAGTACAAATACATCGTTTTCCTGATGATGTATTAGCCAAATTAAGAATATTGACTAATGAAACTCTCGCTGAAGAAGCTAGTAATGATCCTGAGTTCAAACGAATTTATGATGCTTATCAAGCCTTTCGTGAGCAAAATGATGCCTGGTCTGATATTTCTGAAAATGCCTATTTGGCCATTGAAAAATAATACAGCCAATGATCTATTTGATATTGACTGCCGAAGGCTTTGATGAAGCTCAGGATACCATTTTGGAAAATAAGGCCGCTTTATGGGTAAATGATGGCGTGTTATCAGAGGAACAGCACCACCAATTAAATTCTGCGACTATCAGGGTAAACATACTTGCCGACCGTGCTGATCCCAGTAATGAAAAATCTGTTTTAGCCGCAGTCAAAGAGGTGGAACAACAATCACCAAAAGCTGAAATATTTGTCGAATATCATTAATTTCTATTTAAATACCTTATGAATATCCTATTTTTAATCTTGTTACAACTCATTAGCCTCGCAGCACTTGCTGAAACAGAAAACAATACTGAGATAAAAGTTTACCGTAATCCTAATTGCAACTGCTGCCACAAATGGATGGCACATTTGGAAGAAAATAAATTTAGCGCTATTGATGTGCTAACAAATAATATGGCCGATGTTAAGGAGGCCGTTAAACTCCCTAAACAGATGGCATCTTGCCATACTGCAATCATTGAAGGTTATATTATTGAAGGCCATGTGCCCGCCACGGATATTAGACGTTTACTCGCTAGTAAACTTGATATAGCGGGTTTATCCGTGCCTCAAATGCCGGTTGGCACGCCAGGAATGGAGATGGGGCCTCGTAAAGATAATTTTATTGTTTTTCAATTTGACCACGAGGGTCACTATGATGTGTTTAATCAATATCTAGTTGATGAACATAATGACTATCAAGCTCATCCCTCTGAGGGACAACATTAGGTGGAATTGCTTGTTGTTTTTGGCCGATTATTATTTTCCTCTTTCGCCAATGTTTTCCAAAAAAAATTAACTCACCATGGACTGCATCCTTTTTTTATTGTGATGGCATCCTATGTGGTGCTCGGTATTATTTGTGTGCCATTACTGTGGACATTTAATCCTTTCAGTCTAAGCTCGGTATTTTGGATTAATATCTTCTTTGCCGCCCTGTTAGATATGGCTGGCACTTTATTTCTAGTGATGTCTTTGTCAAAAACAGACTTATCGGTATTTGGGCCACTCAATGCCTATAAAGTCGTTATTTCAATGTTTTTGGCAATGATATTTCTTGGCGAGATACCAAATTTACAAGGCTTTATCGGGATTGGAATTATTGTTTTAGGAAGTTATTTTCTATTTCCATCAACAAAAAATATCAGTACAAATCGTTTATTAAATCTATTATCAGATCGTGGGGTGCAATATCGTTTCTTATCGATATTATTGTTTTCGATCGGAACTTTGCCCTTAAAAAATGCCGTACTTGCAGGTGATGCCATATCAACTACTGTATTTTGGTGTTTGCTTGGTTTGCCATTAGCCGCGGTTGTACATGCTGTCTTTTTAAAAGATAATTTTATTAAAGACTATGAGCAATCGAAAAATCATGTTTATGATTTTCTTTATCTCGGTATCCTTATATTTCTGATGCAATATATGACGATGATTGTATTTTCACAATTGCTTATTGCCTATTCGTTAGCGTTGTTTCAACTTGGTATGGTCTTACAGGTCTTTCTTGGTTACCGCATTTTTAATGAACAACATTTCACTAGGCGACTGGCAGCCTGTCTCGTTATGGTTGTCGGTAGCGTCATGGTATTGCAAGCCTGAACTATGGATTGGCTAGTTGAATATGGTCTTATTGGATTAGGCTTATCGGCTTTTTTAGCTGCCACAATTATCCCGATGAGTTCAGAGCTGGTGCTATCGACGTTATTAATTGCAGGTGAAAATCCAATCGCATTACTACTTATTGCTACTATTGCTAATGTGGCGGGTTCAGTGGTGAATTATGCTATTGGCCGCTGGGGCGCCGATACTATTTTGCATCATTGGTTTCGTTTATCACCTCAGCAGATCAACAATACTGAACAGCAGTTCAATCACTATGGAAAATGGAGTTTGTTATTTGCTTGGGTTCCGGTAGTTGGCGATCCTTTGACACTGATAGCGGGGATGATGCGAATACCTTTTGGGGTATTTATTTTATTGGTGACAATCGGAAAAGCACTGCGTTATTGGGTGGTGATTTACCTTAGCTCTGCTTTATTCTAGGAAGAGAAAACGTCAATATCGTCCCGCCTTTCGGATTATGTTCAGCCCATATTTTCCCTTGATGCGCTGCCATGATTTCCTTGCAAATAGCTAAACCAAGTCCGGTACTACCCACTTCTGTTTTAGTCTTGGTACCCTGAATAAAAGCATCAAAAACCATTTTTAGCTCACCTTTGGGGATGCCAATACCCTTGTCTTTTATCGAGAAAGTTAATGCCTCCCCATCCCGACTGATATCCACGATAACCTTGCTGTTTTCTGGACTAAACGTAATCGCATTGGATAACAGATTGGTGATAACTTGCCCTATGCGGATACTATCAAAATCACCCTTAACGGTATCCGATGTCTTATTTACCTGTACTGTTAATGACAGATCTTGTAAGCGTTGTTGTTGCTCAAGGTAACAACTCTCAAACACCGTGACTAAATCTACAGTCTCAATATCGAGTATCATCTTGCCAGATTCAAGTTTGGATAAATCAAGTAGATCATTTAGTAATGTCAGCAATCTTTGGCCACTACTCTCAATATTAGTAAAAAAATATTTTAGTTTTTCAGGTGTTTCTTTATCGGCTTTGTTAATTCCAAATTTGGCGAAACTCAATATGCCATGCATTGGGGTTCGAAGCTCATGTGACATATTTGCCAAAAACTCCGATTTAGCTTGGGTAGCAGATTCAGCTTCTTGTTTCGCAATTTCCAATTCCTGAGTTCTTGCCATTACTTTTTCTTGGATCCGTTCGTTTTCATGTTCTAATAATTTTTCAGATAATCTGAGTTGGTCGGTGCGTTTATTAAACCAGCGTGACAACAGACCAAATTCATCCGAAGCGGTATAGTCAATCTTCCGTACTTTTTTTGAGCTAATCGCATTTTGAAGCTGATCAATAATATTGCGTAATGGTTGCGCTATCTGTTGCCGTAAAACAAAAAATAATACTGCCACCATTAAAGCAATCAACATAAGTTGGTCAGTAATAATTTGTTTCGATAACTCCTTAACGGTTACGATATAGCTGCTTTCTGGGACAATGATCCACATATGCCAGTGGGTAAAGCCGACAGAAAACAAAATTCCTTTTGCCTTTTCGTTTAATAAAGCATCTTTTGGGATGTCGATGGAAGTAATATGCATACCATGTTGGGTATGTTGATCCGGCAGATACATCGAGGTGATTAATTTCGCTTCATCAATATTGATTTGATGGCTTTGCTCTGCCAACGTGACAGCAAGATCATTTTGGTTGTCAGTCGACAAGCCTGCTGTATGTTCCTTTAATATAGTAAACAGTGATGTATATGCAGAATGCTGTTGTGCCAATGCTTCTAAAGTAATGTATTCATTGCCAGCCAATACCTTTAGGCCAATATCTTGATCGGGAAAAGAAATAAACTTGCCATTTCTATCCATAATGAAACCATAACCACCTAATTTTTCGGTATGCTGATCGACTATTGCTTTCAAGCCTTCAAGTTTTATATCAATCGTACTCACACCATAGCGACTGCCCTTTTTGGTCATCGGCACAGAAACCGTCACTATTGCTTGTTGTGAATAAGGATCAGTATAAGACCTCGACCAATAGACATCATCATCTTGCAAATATTTTGCTGGTACATACCACTCTTCATGATGATATCCGGGACCTTCAATATCGTTATAATTATCATAATACTCAAGATCATTGTCTTCATTACGCCCCCAGAAAAAACTACGTCGCTCCTGATCTTTATCAAACTGGAAAGGTTCAGGCCAGATGCCACCGCCAGCAATAAAATATTCTAGGCCTGCGATATCTATGATGGCGGGTAATAATAAATGATGTATGGCTTCGTCTTGAGGGAGTTTTGATGACACACTGGCCAATGAAACGGCTGTTGCTTTTGCTATATCTAATTGGTGATTAATCTCGGAAACAATCTCATTACCTGTTTCGATTGTTAATTTGAGTGCTTCTTTTTCAAGTAATGGTTCGATGTGTTTTTGCAACAGGACATGAGAAAAGGCAAATACCGCTACCATCAGGATAAAGATCCAAAGGTT
>JAUXFA010000101.1 GCA_030620285.1 Piscirickettsiaceae bacterium | reverse complement strand
TATCCTGCTGGTCGCAGTATTGGATTACGGGGAGCCTGTGGCAATAATCTGCAAAATGTTGATATCGATATCCCGATTGGCTTGATGACTTGCGTAACGGGTGTGTCGGGTTCAGGAAAGTCGACTTTAATCAACGATACCTTACTAAAGATAACATCAAAAACACTTAATAATGCATCAGAAGAGCCGGCGCCGTATAGTGAGATTCTAGGCTTAGAGCAGCTGGATAAAGTGGTGGCAATCAACCAAAGTCCTATTGGCCGTACGCCACGATCAAATCCCGCAACCTATACTGGAATATTTACCCCCGTTCGGGAGTTATTTGCAGGCACACCAGAAGCTCGCGCCCGAGGATATACACCAGGACGCTTTAGCTTTAATGTTAAAGGTGGTCGCTGTGAAGCTTGTCAGGGCGATGGTTTAATAAAGGTTGAGATGCATTTCTTGCCTGATATTTATGTGTCTTGTGATGTGTGCAATGGTCAACGTTATAACCGAGAAACCCTTGATATCCGGTTTAAAGGTAAGACTATTACGGATGTTTTGGATATGACGATTGAAGAAGCGAATGATTTTTTCACTAATATTCCAGTAGTGGCTAAGAAACTAGAAACCTTAATGGATGTCGGGCTGACTTATATTAAGTTAGGGCAAAATGCCACCACATTGTCGGGTGGTGAGGCACAGCGTGTGAAATTAGCCAAAGAGTTATCAAAGCGCGATACCGGTAAAACCTTATACCTGCTAGATGAACCAACAACCGGTTTGCACTTCTTTGATATTGAACAACTACTGAAAGTACTGCATCGCTTACATGACCGAGGCAATACTATTGTGGTAATTGAGCATAATTTAGACGTCATCAAAACTGCAGATTGGGTGATTGATATGGGCCCAGAAGGCGGCTCTGGTGGTGGTATGGTAGTGGCAACAGGCACGCCAGAACAGGTTGCCAAAAATAAAAAGTCACATACTGGACATTATCTCGCTCCATTATTGAAACAATGAGTTTAGAACAAGAAATTAAGTTACTCGTTGTCAGTGATGATAAATTGGATTTATCGTCATTGTCATGGCTGGAAGAGTTTACAGATGGTGTTATTACGACTCAGAATTTACGAAATACTTATTTCGATACACCCAATAAGGACTTAAGAACACAAGGTGTAGGACTACGATTACGCCAACGAGATGATGTTTTTTTACAAACAGTAAAAACAGCAGGCATGGCCAAAGATGGCTTGCATCAACGTGATGAGTGGGAACATGAATTACACAATGCACATTGGGTCTTAGCAAAATTAAGGCAACCACCATTAGCCGATATGATTAATGATGCCAATATTTGGTCGAGCTTGCAGCCTATTTTCACTACCAATTTTATCCGTGAAACCATGCAGTTAATATTGCCAGAGAATACTCAAGTTGAGTTGGCTTATGATAGTGGCAAAGTGGTGGCAGGTGATCTTGTCGATACCATTCATGAAATTGAATTGGAGATAACGCAAGGTTCAATTGAACAGTTAAAGCAACTTGCTACGTTAGTGTGCTCACATTTAGCAGTAAAACCAAGTAATAGTAGTAAAGCCAAACAAGGCTATCGATTAGTCGAGTTACTTTGACAGTAAACCTTGCTCGGTTTCAAATCGCCAAGTGCGGATGATGGTAATCATGTCATGATCCTGTAAAACATTTTCTGGAATAGCAGCATAAGGTGCGCCTAATCTAACAATTTTAACTGCGGCATCATCAAGTACTTTATGACCAGATCCTCGTGAAATAACAATACCATCAGGTGGCACACTGCCATCAGGGTTAATATCTACCGATAACATCAAACTACCATTAATGCGCTGGCGTTTAGCTTCCTGTGGATAGTTTAGATTACCAATTCGTTCGACTTTTTTGCGCCACGCTTCCCGATAGGCAGCAGATGCATATTCTTTGGTTGCAGCAGATATTCGACGTTTTTTAGGGTGTTTGCTTAATGCTTTAGTTGATGTATCAAGCTGATTTTCTAAACGAATAATTTCATTTTTAGCCTGAAAGATAAGATCGCTTGCCGATAATTTTGGCTTGGTCACTTCTTTCACTACCATCTCTATTTCATCTGCAGTTTCAACCGTGGTTTCAACTTTCCGTTCAGCTTTAGCTTGAGTAATAATCTTAGCTGATTTAGCTGGTGGTTTTTTAATGGGTTGGGGTGGTATTGGCATAGGCTCAGGTGGTGTAGGTTTTGCTGGTTTTTGTGGTATTACTGGAGCGATAGGAATAACAGCTGGCGCAGAGGCTTGCTCTTCAGCAACGGGTATGGGTGCATCAGGAGTGGGTTCAGGTGATTTTTCTTCGGTCTCACCGCCACCCTCATTATTCGCTTGGGCCAAGTAATCTGCTTCTTCAGGCGCTAACTCCGTTTGGTGTTTGACCAAGGTAATTTCAAGATTCACTTGAGGTTGATTGGTAGGGGGTGAAGACGCATCGAAACTAACACCGAACAATATAGTGAAGTGAATAATGGTTGCAAAAATCAGTGTGAAGATAAACCGATCAACGGCCGTTATTTTTCCCATTATGAAGTGCTTTCCTGTTCAATAGGCCGAATAATGGCGGGTGTTGAATGATGAATTAATTGGGCCCGGTCAACCATTAATGGACTCATTTCAATTTGGCCATCGGGACGAACTAACATTACATAATCAATACCCATTAATGCCGCAATATTTGGCCAATCATCACCAGCAACAAATAGCGCCGTAGCTGCCGCATCTGCTTGTGAGGCATTGGAATGTAATACGGTAACAGAACTTGCTTGTTTAGCAGGTTGCCCCGTCCGTGGATCGATAATATGAGGATATCGAGTGCCTTCAAACTCAAAGAAACGTTCATAATCACCGGAGGTAAAAACGCTCTCATCATCACCTAAAGCAATAGAAGCAATCATGCCGTCTTGACGTGGATGGCGAATACCAATGATCCATGGACGTTTGCCATGAGAGCCGATAGCTCGTAGGTCACCACCAATATTGATAATGGCATCAGTAATTCCCTGTTGCTGCAATGCAGTAATAGCAGCATCGACTGCAAAACCTTTGGCAAAACCACCAAAACCGAGTTTAACCATTGCATTGTCACTCGTTAAAAGTCCATCGGTGATATGAACTTGCTCCATCGTCGGTGATGAATCTAGCCAATGAGCAATATCTCGTTGGCTGGGCGGAGGATGCGATTCAAACCAATCATCACGATGGAAACCCCACAGTTCAAATAATTTACCGGCAGCAGGATTGAACAGGTGCTGACTATTAATAGCCAATGTTTTTGCTAAATTAATCAGTTCTGTAACATCATCAGTAACGGCAATGGCTTTTCCTTCACTAATGGCATCGTTAATAGTGGTTAATGTGCTGGGTTGCCATGCATGCCAAGTATTGTTGACCTTAGAGAAAGACAGCTCTAATGCATCAACAGTATTGTCAGCGGTTTGTTCGTCAACATCGTAGAGACTGACATCTATTTCAGTACCAAAGGCATAGAATTTAGCTTGACGAGCACGTGGCTCACTATCACATGCTGAGAGCAATAAAACACAACAAATTAATGCTAACGGAAATATCTTCATGATAATTGTTGTTCAATACTGTCCATAAGATCGCCAGCAATATTCAGATTAAATTGTTGATCAAGTTCGCGGATACAAGTGGGGCTTGTGACATTGATTTCGGTCAGATAATTCCCAATGATATCTAAGCCGACAAATAACAGCCCTTTTTCACGTAGTGTTGGGCCAACTTGTTGGCAAATCCAGCGGTCACGTTCAGTCAGAGGTCTTCCTTGAGCGCTGCCGCCAGCAGCAAGGTTGCCGCGCGTTTCGCCTTTGGCTGGGATCCGCGCTAAAGCATAAGGTACCGCTTCGCCATTTATCATCAAAATACGTTTATCTCCATCGGCAATTTCAGGGATAAATTGTTGTGCCATCACCGACGTTTTGCCGTAATGGGTCAGAGTTTCAATAATGACACTGAAGTTAGGATCATTATCTTGAACTCGAAATATAGATGCTCCCCCCATACCATCTAATGGTTTAAGAATAATATCGCGATATTGTTGTTGAAAACCGCGAAGAAGTTCAGCTTTTCGCGTCACCAAGGTGGCAGGACAGCATTGTGGAAACCAAGCGGTATAGAGTTTCTCGTTTGCATCGCGCAAGCTTTGTGGATTATTAACCACTAATACACCCGCAGCCTGTGCTTGCTCTAATAAGTAAGTGCTGTAGATATATTCCATATCAAACGGCGGATCTTTGCGCATTAACACGACATCTAAGTCAGCCATAGGCAAGGTTTGACTCTCACCTAGTTCAAACCAGTTATCGGCATTTTCCATCACTTTTAATGGTTTCATCTCGGCAGAGACAAAGCCTTGATTGAGAAATAAATCCTGTTGTTCCATGTAATACAGCGACCAACCTTTAGCCTGTGCGGCTAATAGCATGGCAAAACTACTGTCTTTTTTGATGGTGATGGCTGAAATTGGATCCATCACAATCCCAATATGTCGACTCATGAATACCTTCAGTTTTTAATGATCATCATAATGATTTTACCTGAATTTAACGTCTAATATAGCGCGGCTTTTTTAGTTGATAATATTGATCGACGGATCCCTGCTACATATAAGGTTGATATTAGATATAATCAGTAGGTTTTTGATTATAGATTGCGATTTTAACTAATGAGTACAACTTCGGTTTCGGTGGCGGAAACGCCAAAAACCTTTCAGGATCTTATCCTGCGATTACAGCAATATTGGGCTGAACAAGGCTGCGTATTATTACAACCTTATGATATGGAAGTTGGTGCGGGTACATTTCACCCTGCAACATTCTTGAGGGCGATAGGCCCGGAGCCATGGAGTGCGGCTTATGTGCAACCTTCTCGTCGTCCTACCGATGGTCGCTATGGTGAAAATCCAAATCGATTACAGCACTATTATCAGTTCCAAGTGGTATTGAAACCATCACCAATTAATATTCAAGAGCTTTATCTTGATTCGTTAAAAATGTTGGGCTTAGATACGTCGATCCATGATGTTCGCTTTGTTGAAGATAACTGGGAATCACCGACATTAGGTGCTTGGGGACTTGGCTGGGAAGTCTGGTTGAATGGGATGGAAGTGACACAATTCACCTACTTTCAACAAGTAGGTGGACTTGAATGTAGCCCTGTTACCGGTGAAATAACCTATGGTTTAGAACGCATTGCCATGTATCTGCAAGGTGTTAGCAGCGTTTACGATCTTATCTGGTCCGATGGTCCGATGGGCAAAGTGACTTACGGTGATGTGTTCCATCAAAATGAAGTGGAAATGTCGGAGTACAACTTTGATCATGCCGATGTGGAAAGTTTATTCGTTAATTTTGATACCTATGAACGTGAAAGTGCTCGTATGATTGAGGCAGGATTGCCTTTACCGG
>JAUXFA010000042.1 GCA_030620285.1 Piscirickettsiaceae bacterium | reverse complement strand
TTAACTTTTGGCGTGTTGATTATCTGGGCCATTATTGCCGTTTCCACCCACTATCTACTCCATTTCACTTGGGAATTATCGCTATTATTTGGTGCTCTGATGGTCGTAACCGGCCCAACGGTTGTTGTTCCGATGTTGCGAACAGTCCGCCCTAACACTACTGTTTCCAATATCTTGCGGTGGGAAGGCATTGCCATCGATCCTATTGGTGCTATTTTAGCGGTATTGGTATTTGAATTTATTCTCTCCAGTCAGGGACAGGGACATGGGCCAATATCATTAAGCCATACAATCCTAATATTCGGCCAAACTATTGCTGTGGGTTTCGCGATTGGAGCTTTTGCGGGTTATTTGCTTGGTCTAGTGCTTCGAAATCATCTTTTACCTGAATATCTGCATAATGTTGGCACGCTAACATTAGTCTTTGCCATCTTTGCACTATCCAACTACTTATCCGAAGAATCTGGCTTATTAGCCGTGACAGTAATGGGTATATGGCTTGCTAATATGAAAAATGTATCGGTTGAAGATATTTTAGACTTCAAAGAAAGCCTTAGTATTTTATTAATTTCCGGTCTATTTATCTTATTAGCTGCACGCCTAGACTTTGCCCAATTTGAAGCTCTTGGACTAGCGGGCTTCATTCTCTTTTTGGTTATTCAGTTTATTGCCCGTCCGGTAAAAGTCTTCATTTGTACGCTTGGCTCCGATTTAACTTGGCAAGAAAAAACCTTAATCGGCTGGATTGGACCCCGCGGTATTGTTGCCGCAGCCGTCAGTGCCTTATTTGCACTTCGCCTGCAAGATCTAGGTATTGCCCAAGCAGAATTATTAGTGCCTCTCGCCTTTACCATTATTATTGGCACTGTCTTTTTACAAGGATCAACAGCTAAATTTATTGCCAATAAACTCGGCGTTGCAGAGCCTGATGATAAGGGCTTTCTTATTATCGGTGCTAATAATGTCGCGAGAATGATCGCAAAAAGTTTAAACGACAATGGCTATCGTACTCGCCTCACTGATACCAGTTGGACCAATGTCACCGCAGCTCGAATGGAAGGTTTAGATACCTATTATGGCAATGCCGTTTCTCAACACGCTGATCGCCACCTAGATTTAATTGGTTTAGGCCAAGTACTGACACTTACGCCACAAAAAGAACTCAATGCTTTGGCAGGTTTAAAGTATCGCTCAGAATTTGGTAGTAACCATGTGTTCTTTTTATCCACCGATAAAGAAGAAAAAAATGGCGAATCACGTACCACTATTCACCATAATTCTAAAGTGCTTTTTGACCATGAAGCAACCTATGCCAAGCTTGCTAGCTTAATGAGCCAAGGCGCCGTCATTAAACAAACAACCTTAAGTGAAAATTTTGATTATTTAACGTATCAACAACAATATAATAATCGGGCTATTCCTTTATTTGCTATTGATAACAAACAAAAGCTACATTTTTTTACGACCGATCATTCACTGAAACCACAACAGGATTGGACCTTGGTTGCTCTAGTACAAGAAGACGCCGAATAATAAGCCCTTATTCTATTCAAACGATGAAAAACAAATTTTCACCATCCGAACAAAATGATATTGCTTTGTTTCTAAAAGAAGTAGAAGAGGTGGAACAGTTTGAACAAGATAAAATTCTTCCCAAGGTAAATCAACCTAAACCCATCCCTCGTTTTCGCCAACAACGGCTTGATCAGGCTTTTAATGACACTTTTTCAGAAGATTATGAGCCACAAACTGTTGGCAATGAAGAGGTACTGGCTTTCCGTCGAAGTGGTATTCAAGAACGGCTGTTTTCACGATTACGCAATGGCCACTTACAAATAGAAGCAGAACTTGATTTACATGGCATGACCATTCCTGTTGCTCATGAGGCATTGGCAAAATTTCTTCATGATTGCCAACACTATCAAGTTCGCTGTGCTCGTATTATTCATGGTAAAGGATGGGGTTCAAAACACCACAAACCCGTTCTTAAATCAAAACTCAATGGCTGGCTTCGTGAAACAGAAGTAATTTTAGCATTTTGCTCAGCCCCTATTGAAGATGGTGGTGCTGGTGCAGTTTATATTTTATTACGCCGCATTAAAAATTAAGCAACTTCCAAACGATTATTAAAGAAGTCAGCAATATCATCACTATTTTGAGTGATCGGCATTGCTGGTAAGCTCTGTAGAAACACTTTGCCATAAGGTTTACTTAAAAATCGTGGATCGCAAAGCACTAACACCCCATAATCGGTATTATCTCGAATCAAGCGACCAATGCCCTGCTTAAGTTGAATAACCGCAGCAGGGATCTGAATTGAAGAAAAAGGATTACCTCCCCGCTCTCGCAATGCATCAATCCTCGCTTGTAATACCGGGTCACCTGGTGAAGCAAAAGGAATTTTATCAATCAATACACATGACAGTGCCTCACCACGTACATCAACGCCCTCCCAAAAACTATTAGTGCCTAATAGAACAGCATTACCATGACTTCGAAATTCATCTAATAAGCTCGATTTTGACGCACTACCCTGCACCATTAAAGGATATTCAGAATCTTTTAATGCCTCTGCAACGATATTCAAAGCCCTATAACTGGTAAACAGCAAAAATGTTCGACCTTTACTGTGAGCAATAACGTCTTCACTGATCGCAATAATATGATCTAAATACGCATCATTATTTGGCTCAACAGGAATACTCGGCATATATAATAAACTTTGTTTTTCATAATCAAATGGGCTTAGCCAAATTGCCGTCTCAGCTTCGCTGATACCCAGTTGTTGCTTAAAGTTGTTAAACCGCCCCGCCACCGTCAGAGTTGCCGAAGTAAAGATCCATGCCGTTGGTTTTTCATCCATCCATTGTTGAAAGTACTGGCTAACTTCATGCGGTGTGGCATGCAAAATTAACCCGGTGGTACGGACATCAGCCCACAAAATAATATTATCGTCTTGTTGCGTATTATCAAATAACTCCAGTGTATTGATAATTTCGCCACATCGGCTATGACACTGTTCTAACCCCTTACCACGCTCAGCAGCTATTTCCAGCTGCTCTTGCAAGTCATGCAAACAATCCATCACCCCGGCCAATTTTTCTTTAACACCTAGTTTTTCAAGTAATGGCATCCACGGTGTTCGCTGATCTGATTCACCCACACTCAACCGTAATGCTCGCATTGCGGACTCTGTTTTTTCTGCATGGTCACGAATGCCTCTCATATCAGCCGCATCTTGATCCATTTCACGAATACTATCGCGACAAAGCTCTTGAATTTGATGGCTGCTAATTCGATTGCCGAGAAACTGGGTGGCTATCTCTGGCAGCTGATGAGCTTCATCAATAATATAAGCATCCGCACTGGGTAATACCTCACCCTGACCCGACGCTTTTAGTGCCATATCAGACATTAATAAATGATGATTAATGACAACCACATCGGATTCTTGTGCTTTCTTTCGGGCTTCACTGATGAAACACTCTGAATAATTAGGACATTCTTGACCCAGACAATTATCAATGGTGGAGGTGACTTTAGACCACAATGACGAGCTATCTTCTAACACATTGCTTTCGCTTAAATCGCCCGTTTTGGTTCTACCTGACCACTCTGATAATTTTTGCAGCGTGATGTAATGGTGCTTTTGCAACGGGTCGACTTGCGCTTGTGCTAATCGATAATGGCACAAATAATTACTACGCCCTTTTAATAAGGCGGCACGAAATGGCTTGGCCAATGCTTTTCTTAATATCGGTAAATCTTTATTAAACAGTTGATCTTGTAAATTTTTTGTCCCAGTAGAAATAAATATTTTCTGGCCAGATAAAATTGCTGGGGCAAGATAGGCAAATGTTTTACCGGTACCCGTGCCTGCCTCTGCAACTAGCACAGTGGCATCATTTAGTGTTTGTTCAATCTTAGTTGCCATTTCCAATTGTTGCTGGCGAGGCGAATATGACTCAATATGCTGTGACAACAAACCGCCCGCATTAAATACATGTTTCAGATCCTGCATCTTACATTCCCAAACGAATATTAAGGGCCCAAATAGCAATGCTACCAGTGATAAAAAATATCAGGCTTGCTCTAAATGCGCGCCACTTATACTTTTTAATTAAGTCCTGCTCAGAAACCGTAGACAAGATAAAAGCCTGATCCTTATGTGGACCAATTTGCAGTACATTTAATTGTTCTAGTTTTTCGCGTTGGCCTTGTTCCAGTCTGATTTGTCGCTCTGCCATTTTTCTCGCCTGCTCCCACTCATCACTACTCAATTCATTATTACGATCATGATCAAACTGATGCAGCAATTGGTTTGGATCATTTTTCCACTGTCGTAGTAATTGCGCCACTTGTTCGCGTAATTTCTGACTTTCAATATCAGCTACCGTTTTAAACAAGCCAATAGCATACAGTGGCTCACCTTCAATAATAAGCTCCTCGGTATAGCGCCGCGGTGGAATAACATGGCGTTTATGCCAGATCGTCTTATTGGTCACAATGACATCGGCACCGTCTGGATCAATCACACAACGGCCAGTATCATCTTCCAACAGAAATAGTTCTTCACTAATTGCCTGTTTAACAACACGCCAATGTGTATTTGACATACCATTTGAATTTGGGCGACTTATTTTTTCTTCGATTTTATATCGATACCAAACACACATCTTTCTTGATAAAGGCGCCACAATGACAGGGCCATCCATCAGTCGGGTTTGACCAATTAACTCCACATAACCTTGTGCTGCTGAGCGGATCTTTGCTGTGGGAACATTTTCGACCAAGCGGGCATAATGATACCAGCGGTACATACGATAAAAGGACCAGATAGCAATCCCACTAACGACCGCCAATCCAATCCAAAATTCAGTAGGTCCAAACTGTACTATATTGCGCTCAAACGAGGCAATAACGCGCTCTAACATCGATTAACTTTCAAATAATTGTTTGACATCAACGTCGGTTAATTCTTGTTCAACAAACTCTAACAAACTATAGTCTTTAAAGTTAAACATGCGTGCAATAAAAACATCTGGGACTTGCTCAATACGAACATTATTATTATTGACACTTTCATTATAAAACTCACGGCGATCAGCAATGGCATTTTCTAAACCACTGATCCGTGCCTGAAGATGTTGGAATGTTTCATCGGCTTTCAAATCAGGATAAGCTTCGGCAACCGCAAATAAGCTACCAAGCCCCATACGTAAAGCACCTTCTGCCTTGCCCAATGCTGGGATATTACCTTGCTGTTGAGCGCTGGCAACAGATGATCGTGCTTGCATCACCTTTTCGAGCGTTTCTTGCTCAAATTTCATATATTGTTTACAGGTTTCAATTAATTTAGGCAGCTCATCATGGCGTTGTTTCAACAGCACATCAATATTAGCCCAAGCCTTGCTGATATTATGTTTCAGCGCAACCAGATTATTATAAATTAATACTATATAACCCAGTAAAACGGCTATCACACCCCAAAATATAAAACCCGATACACTCATTACAACCACTCCATTTAATTACTCGGCCTGATTATCCCATACTTCTGTTTCCAGACCATGCTCTGTTGTCCAAACTAGCTCACCAATAATTTTGAATTGGGCGACGGACATCGCACCTCGTTTTTTACTCGTTGTCGCTTTATTATCAATCGCTTCAATTATATCTTCTGATGTCGCCTCATACATCTCGACCGGTTCATAGTTATCATCAAACAAGACTAATACAACATTGTCCCAACGTCCGTCAGGCTTGATTTGACCAATCCGGGGACTGGAGCGACTGTCTTCAAAAATCACCCTGCCCTTAATCAAGATCCGTAAATCTTCTCTATTGCCAGTGCCAATAGCATCATGACCTAAAGTCATATCTTCTAATAGCCTTAAGCTCAATTGTTTAGCAACATCAAACCGCGCGATCTCTCCTGTGACAGGTAATGTACTACCGGTAGCTTGGCGATATTTTGCCGCCAAATGCCGTGTTTCGTGCATTAACTTATCAATAGAATATAAATCTATATTAGCTTGAGAGTCTTCAGTCATCGTTTCAATATTATATAACGCAAAAAAAACGGCCAATCCACAATTTAGCAGAAAGGCCGTTTATTTTAATTGCAAATCCTAATTATTTCTTAGCATCTAATCCCTTTTGGTAATACTTATGAACCAATTTGTCTTGGTTTTCTAATAAGAAATCAATATTTGGCTCATTGTTCATTGCTTTTTCAATTGCTTTACGTGTTGCTTCACGGTGAATATTGAATAATGCTTCGTGATCTAAATTTTCAACTTTTTCGACTCCTGGACTTAACCATACCGAACAGATGATACCTAAGTCATTAGCTTTTTCTTTAGGAATTGTACCGTTACGAACAGCATCTAATACGCCATTTGAAATTGCGCCTTGAACTGTGCCCATTAAGATAGATGTATAAGCATTATCTTTAACCGTTACTTTACTAACCATGATTGTTGCTGGTTTAACCATCATATCTGTGTTCATTAATGCTAAAACACGAGTATGGCCTTTAACTTGGTCGCCAAGCAGGTTTGCGAATGCTGTGCCGAATGGACCATCTAATTCACCAATAATCACTTCAGGTTCTGCTGCTGTGAATGGTGGGCCGCCTGCTAATAAACATTCACCAACACGCATTGTCATTTTTTCACTCATGAATTTTTCTCCGATTAATTAATATAAACCCAGCAATTATCCTTGTCTATCAGCGATGTCGCAAGCTTATATCCCTTTAAAGACCTGTTAAGATCACCCTAATTATTTTTACTGAGCCCTACAATGCCTGAAATGAAAACCCCATACCAGCGGATAGGTGGCGAAGAATCGGTGCGAAACTTAGTGCACACTTTTTATCAAATCATGTCTGATACGCCACAAACACAACTTATTCGCGCAATGCATCCTGAAGATATTAAAATTAGTGAAGAAAAACTCTATCTGTTTTTAACAGGATGGTTAGGTGGCCCACCACTTTATACCGACAAATTTGGTCATCCTCGGCTTCGCGCTAGACATTTACCTTTTTCAATAGGCATTGAAGAACGCGACCAATGGTTATATTGCATGGCGCAAGCGCTTAAAACATTTGATTTAGAGAAACTGTTTGTTGAACAATTAATGAGCTCTCTAGTACAAACAGCTGACTTTATGCGAAATCGCCCTGAATGAATATTGGTGCCCTAATCATTGGTGATGAAATATTGTCAGGAAAACGGCAAGATCGCCATTTCAATTACCTACAATCAGCATTAGCTAAACGCGGTTTGGAATTAAGTTGGACAATTATTGTTGGCGATGAGCCTGAACAATTACAGCGTTTTTTAGCGTTTAGTCTTGCCAGTAATGATCTAGTATTTAGCTTTGGCGGTATTGGAGCCACCCCCGACGATCGAACAAGGCAGTCTGTCGCGAAAGTTGCTGAAGTTCCATTACTCCCACACCCTGAAGCGGTAGCAGAAATCGAATCACAGTATGGTGAAAAAGCTTATCCCAACCGCATATTGATGGCTAATTTTCCTGAAGGAAGTCGCATTATTCCAAACCCGATTAATCGTGTACCCGGCTTCTCATTTCACCACCATCATTTTATGCCCGGCTTCCCTGAAATGTCATGGCCGATGCTGGAATGGCTCCTAGATAATAATTATTCGGATTTAAAGAATTTAGCCCCAGAATCTGAACAAGTGATCTATATCACCAAAGGGCGGGAATCAGACCTGCTTACAGTGATGCAACAAATCACCATCAATTTTCCAGAGTTACGTTTATCTAGCCTGCCCAACTTAGGTAAAAACACCCATATTGAATTTAGCTTACGTGGTAAACAAGAACATATCGAACAAGCGATGCTTATGTTGAAAAAAGCCATTGAACAAGCTAAATTTACGTGGTCTAATCACCCGCCTGATAACAATTGAAACCATAACGGCAAAGTCAGTAAACTAGCGATCGTAGTAAATGTGACTACCGCCGCATAAAGCTCGCTATCCAACTGATATCGCTCACAAATAACTATACCGAATATCATTGTTGGCATAGCGGCAATCAATACCGTCGACATACGCAAATCTGAGGCTATGCCAATAGCATAACCCATGCCCAATACACTTAATGGCACTAATATTAACGATATGATAACGGTCGGCAATAATAACTTCATAAATCGTAACTGAATACTCTGCCAGCGGATACTCATTCCCAACACAATCAACATTAACGGCACCACCCCGCCCGCTAACAACGATAATCCAGAGTGAAGAATTTCAGGTTGGGGAACCCCTGCCAAATTTAATGCCACACCAATAACAACCGCCCACAAGGGCGCCACTTTGATTAATTCATATAAGGGATGGCATTCCGATTTACTACCACCGTAATATTGAGCTAGCAACATGCCGAAAGATAATAATATCGGTGTGCAGGCAAACAGATCATATT
>JAUXFA010000161.1 GCA_030620285.1 Piscirickettsiaceae bacterium | reverse complement strand
GCGCCCATCACGCCATGCTGTTATTGGTTGTTTCCGCCATTGCCGATGGGATGTTTTAATAATATTTTTGACATTTGGATGCCATAGCGGCACATCGGAAAAAGAGTGATCGACGACCCAATCAAATTCAATATTAGGAATAGCTTGAGCGGCATCGGTTAATGCTGGCAAGGCATGCATTAGATCGCCCATAGAAGTTAATTTTATGATTAAAACGCGCATAGCTAGTTTAGGTATGACTCAAACAAAAGTAGGCTTATTTAAGCTTATCTTCATTGGCACGGTGTTGTTTAAGGATCTTCAAAAATGCATCTGGATCTTTGATATGGGTGAGACCGCCTTCTCGTGGAAAGTGTTTGTCTAGTAAGCGTGATAACCAAAAGCGTAATGCTGCAGCACGAAGTACTAAATTCCAACTAGTCTGTTCTGTTTCAGTTAATTGCCGATGTTGTAAATAAGCCATCATCAAAGCTTGGTAACGCTGATGTTCTATTAAACCATTCTCATCAATACACCAATCATTTATGGCTACGGCTAAATCATAAATTAAGTATTCATCACAAGCATAATAAAAATCAATAATGCCTTTCAGATCATCGCCTTCAAATAAAGCGTTATCTCGGAACAAATCAGAATGTGTGACACCAAAAGGAATATCTAACTTCGTATAATGAGTTTGAAATGCAAGTTCACTGCGTAATAACTCCGCTAAATCTTTATCTAGCAAAGGCAGTAATTTTTCTGCACTCTGCTGTCGCCATTTTAGCCCTCGCTGAGTCTCTCGATGTGACGTGAATTCCTTTCCTACTAGGTGCATTTTCCCCAATACATCACCAATCACCTGACATTGCGCCAATGTGGCAACTGTATGGATCCCTTGACCAGACAAGCGTAAAACCAATGTCGCAGGTCGTCCACATAGTTCTTTTAGATAACGGCCTTGTTTATCTGCTGCGGGATGGGCTGACGGAACATCATGCTGATGAAAGAATGTCATCACCTCAAGGAAATAGGCTAACTCGTCAAATTCGTGCTGTTCAAATAGGGTCAGTACAAATTGACCTTGATTGGTGGTGACAAAATAGTTGGTATTTTCTATACCTTCACTAATGCCTTCAAATGACACTAATTCGCCAACGGCATAGTCTTCTAAAAATGCAATCAAATCATCGCGCCCGACTTCTGTATAAACTGACATAAATAGTTACGCTAACAGACTAATTACCACTTGAACAAAATCCAATTTGGTATTAATAATCCAGAAGCCAATTCGTGTTGCTGTGTTTCTAAAGAGCCATCACCATCAGTGTCTAATAAGTAATAGGGAACACCGATTGCTGGTGTGACTTTAATCATATAAAGCTGGCCGTTAACACGATATTCTTCAATCAGCCGATCTTCTTTTTGAATAATACTCACTTCTGGCTCAATACTTTCACCATCCATTAATGGCTCCGGAAGAACGGGCGGTTTTTGAATGTCATGGCCATCTGCCCAAACATTAACTGACATTAATAATGCAACTGCGCATACAATAGTGAACTTGTTAAACATAAACTGTGCTCCATATAACTTATGACAAAGATAGCATTTTCATTACTAGGATTAAAGCTATCTTGAACCCAACTTTGAACAAAATTAAAGATCACATATGAAAAAAACTGCTCCTTTTATCCTTGTTGATGGTTCGTCTTATCTTTACCGCGCCTATCATGCGATGAGCCAAGCCAATCTAACTAATGCTGAAGGGCTGTCTACTGGTGCTATCTATGGTGTGGTGAATATGTTGCGAAGATTGTTGCGCGACTATAATCCCGAGCTTATGGCAGTGGTATTTGATGCTAAAGGTAAAACATTTCGTAATGATCTCTATGCTGAATATAAAGCCACACGCCCTCCAATGCCGGATGATTTGCGCGAACAAATTGAACCTTTGCATGCCGTCGTTAAAGCAATGGGATTTCCATTATTAATGATCGAAGGTGTCGAAGCAGATGATGTTATTGGTACTTTAGCCCAACAAGCCACTGAGCAAAAAATTGAGACGGTCATATCTACTGGCGATAAGGATATGGCGCAATTGGTCAATGAGCATGTGACGTTAATTAATACTATGAGCAATACCAAAACTGATATTCAAGCAGTTCATGATAAATATGGTATTGCTCCAAATCGAATTATTGATTATCTGGCATTAATGGGCGACAAGGTTGATAACATTCCCGGCGTGCCCAGTGTTGGCCCTAAAACAGCTACCAAGCTATTACAACAATATGATTCCTTGGCTGGTGTGATTGTTCATGCCGATGAAGTAAAAGGCAAGATGGGTGAAAAACTGCGTGACGCTGCGGCTGATTTACCACTTTCCTATCAGCTTGCCACGATTAAACTTGATGTTGAACTCGAGGACACGCCCACCCGCTTACAACTGCAATCCCCAGATAATGAGACTTTGCTTGAGCTCTTTAAAACGCTTAATTTCAGAACTTGGACTAATGAATTAGTTCGCACTAACAGTACTGACGATAGATCTCATGCAGCCGCAGTGGAACGTGCTGCTCCTATTCCACCAACACCTCCTTCAGCACCGACAGAACAAAATTACGAAACTATTTTGACGGAAGAACGTTTGCAATATTGGCTATCTCAATTAAAAAAATCTGAGCTGTTTGCTTTTGATACCGAAACCACCAGTCTGAATTATTTAGATGCCCGAATAGTCGGTTTATCATTTGCGGTTAAAGCAGGCGAAGCCGCGTATCTTCCTTTAAAACATGATTATATTGGTGCTCCAACACAACTCGATTTTGATCATGTAATGTCTTTATTTAAGCCGCTATTGGAAGATCCTAATCAATATAAAGTTGGCCAGAATCTGAAATACGATCGGCATGTATTACTCAGTCACAATATTGACCTACAAGGTATTCAGCATGACACTATGCTGCAATCTTACGTATTGGACAGCACGGCGACGCGGCATGATATGGATTCATTGGCAGAAAAGTATCTTGACCGTAGCACTATCCATTTTGAAGATGTGGCGGGCAAAGGTAAAAAACAACTGACATTCAATGAAATTGATGTTGAACATGCCGCACCCTATGCTGCTGAAGATGCTGATATTACTTTGCAATTACATCACACATTATGGCCGCAGCTTCGAGCCATTCCTTCGTTAGCAGAAATCTATAGCAATCTTGAAATGCCATTGTTACCGGTCATTAATTCCTTAGAACGCAATGGCGTTAATATTGATATCTGGATGTTGCAAACCCAAAGCGACCAACTTGGTCACCAAATCGATAAACTTGAACAACAAGCTTGGGATATTGCTGGCGAGGAATTTAATTTAGGTTCGCCGAAACAACTCGGCGCCATTTTGTATGAAAAGCTTGAATTACCTATTCTAAAAAAGACTCCTAAAGGCCAGCCTTCAACCGCTGAAAGTGTGTTGCAAGATTTGGCTGATGATGGTTATGAGCTTCCGCAGATTCTGATGCAATATCGTAGTTTGAGCAAACTGAAATCAACCTATACTGATCGCCTACCAGAACAAGTTAATAGCGCCACAGGGCGTGTTCATACTTCCTATCATCAAGCAGTGACTGCAACTGGTCGATTATCCTCATCAGATCCAAATTTACAAAATATTCCTATTCGCAGTGAAGAAGGCCGTCGCATTCGTGAGGCATTTGTGCCACCAGCGGGCTCTATTTTATTGGCTGCTGATTATTCACAAATTGAACTTCGTATCATGGCTCATTTATCTGAAGATGAAGGCCTGTTAAAAGCCTTTGCCGCTGGTGAAGATATTCATCGCCATACCGCCTCTGAAATTTTTAATGTTCCTTTAGACGGTGTTAGTAGCGAACAGCGGCGCAGTGCTAAGGCTATTAATTTTGGTTTGATATACGGCATGTCTGCCCATGGTCTATCAAAACAATTAGGCATTGAGCGGCATCAAGCTGCCGATTATATGACCACTTATTTTGAGCGCTATCCGGGGGTTAAGGAGTATATGAATACGACCCGTGAGCAAGCCAAACTAGATGGTTATGTTGAAACAATCTTTGGGCGTCGATTATATTTACCCGAAATTAACTCTAGTAACGGCATGCGCCGTCAGTATGCCGAACGCACAGCTATCAATGCGCCTATGCAAGGTAGCGCTGCAGATATCATTAAGCGCGCCATGATTGCCATGCATCAGTGGTTACAACAAGATGGCTCTGGTATTCGTATGATTATGCAAGTGCATGATGAATTAG
>JAUXFA010000243.1 GCA_030620285.1 Piscirickettsiaceae bacterium | reverse complement strand
GTTGCCTCCGGTAATTACAATACCCAGCTTACCGTTTCCGGCCATGATGAAATTGGCTTTTTAGTTCGCTCCTTTAACCAGATGACACAGCGCTTGACCCAAGCCCGTAATGCCACTCAACGCAGTCATCGCCATCTAGAACAACAAACAAATTATCTAGGTGCAGTACTCGGCAGTCTTTCTAGCGGCGTCATCACCTTTGATGACCAACAATTACTTAAAACCGCTAATATTGTTTGCGGTGATATTTTGGATATTAACCTGCAAAAACAGCTTGAATCCTCACTGCAAATGATCGGTGAAAAGCATGATTACCTATCTGATTTTACCCAGATGATTATGAACCAAATACAGCAACAACATAACTGGCAACAGCAAATAGACCTGCATCCACATAAGCGTCATCAAACATTGATGTGCCGAGGCACCGCCCTTCCAAATGATGCTGGCTGGGTCGTCGTATTTGACGATATAACCACCCTTATCCAAGCCCAGCGTAACGCCGCTTGGGGTGAGGTGGCCCAGCGCTTAGCCCATGAAATCAAAAATCCGCTCACCCCGATCCAGCTCTCAGCAGAGAGACTGCAACATAAATACTTGCCATTACTTCCTGAAGGCCAAACCGATCTCCTTAACAAATTAACCAATACCATCATTCAGCAAGTTGATGCGATGAAGGATATGGTCAATGATTTTTCAGATTACGCCCGAAATCCTGGATTACAACTCACCGCCTGTGAGCTAACGGATTTAATCCATGATGTCCTAACCCTTTACCAAAGCAATCCTGAACATCAGATCAACTTAGCCAAAGATTCGCACCCTTTAACAGTTAGTCTTGACAGCAATCGCTTTAGACAAGTGCTACATAACTTAATAAAAAATGCCATTGAAGCCAGCGAAGATGCGGATATGCCAGTCGTAATAAAGCTTAACTGCCATCAAATTCAGTACCGGCAGGCGGCGTGGCTGGAATTAAAGATAAATGACAATGGGCCAGGCATTCCTAGTGACATGATCAGCACACTATTTGAACCCTATGCGACTAACAAAGTAAAAGGCACTGGGTTAGGGCTTGCCATCGTTAAAAAAATTATCGAAGAACACCAAGGAATTGTGTGGGCAGAAAACATTCCAGCAGGCGGAGCCTGTATAATAATTAGGTTACCTTTAGAGGATGTTAATGCGTGAACAACAGTGATATTTATGTTTTGGTTGTTGATGATGAGCCTGATATTCGCGACATCATCAAAGATATTCTTGAAGATGAAGGCTACCAAGTAGCAACAGCCTCCGACGGAGAATCCGCACGCGCATCGGTGGATCAAAAGCGACCTCAATTAATATTGCTTGATATTTGGATGCCTGATGTCGATGGCATCAGTCTGCTACGTGAATTTATGGCGCACGATCCCCAGCAAACGATTGTCATGATGTCTGGTCACGGCACCATAGAAACGGCCGTCGAAGCAACACGCCTCGGTGCCAGTGACTTTATTGAAAAGCCATTATCGACAGCCAAACTAATCCGCGGCGTTGAAATAGCTCTCGAAAACCAAGCTAAACAAGCAGAAAAACAGCAAGTTGAAACACAAGATCCTGTAGGGAAAAGCCCCCAAATCACTTTATTACGAGAGCAAGCACAGCGGGTCGCAAAGCATAATATGCCCATCTTATTACTGGGCGAAGGCGGTACAGGCAAGCATTGTTTTGCCCACTATTTACACTCCCTCGGCCAATACTCAACAAGTAAGTTTGTCGAATTAACGGCTGACAGCTTCCCCTTGGAAAGCCTAAAACTATCTGCCTTGGCTGAAGGCAACTGCCTGTATCTTGATGATGTTGTCCTGCTCGGCGAAAAAGCACAAGCCTTGCTGTCTTATATGCTTGATGGCGATAAGCTCAGCAATTGCCAGCTGATTTTTGCCAGCCAACAATCCTTAGAGCAAGCCGTTAATGCTGGCCGTTTTCAAGAAGCCTTACTGTATCAACTTAACAGTATCTCCTTGGTGATGCCGCCTTTACGAGAACACGTCGAAGATATTCCCGAACTGGTTGAGCATTTTGTCGATCAACACACCACTCAATCACAACTGCCTTATCGCCATTTTACTGTCGCCGCCCAAAATAGGCTGCGCAATTATTCATGGCCAGGCAATGTACTTGAATTAAAAAATGTTATTCAACGGTTATTATTGCTCAGTGAAACAGATGAAATTGATGAAACTGAAATTGAGCTCACCCTGCAGCCATCAAAAGAAAGTCAGCACAATAGCAGTACCATTGATTACGACCTTCCTCTTCGAGATGCTCGCGAACAGTTTGAACGCATTTACTTATTAAACAAACTACAACAAACTGATGGCAATGTTGGCAGGGCAGCTAAATTGGCAGGAATGGAGCGAACACATCTATATCGCAAATTACGCTCACTGGGCATTGATGCAAAACAGGTTTAGGATAGCGTTATGAAAATTCTTATTCTAGGAGCAGGACAAGTTGGTTCGTCGGTAGCGGCAAGCCTTGCCCGTGAAGATGATGACATTACCGTCATTGATAAAAATGCTGACTTATTACTTGCCCTTCAAGATCAATATGATATTCGCACTATTCAGGGGCGGGCGGCACACCCTTCCGTATTAGCCCGTGCTGGCGCTGAAGATGCTGATATTGTTTTAGCCGTGACCAATAGTGACGAAACCAATCTAATTGCTTGCCAAATTTGTCATAACCTTTATCACACCCCAACCAAAATCGCTCGAGTCCGCAGCACTGAATATTTAGCCATACCCGATCTCTTTAGCGCCGATGATGATGCCGCCATTGATATGCTCATCAGTCCAGAACAAATTGTGACCGATTATATCGAGCGCCTCGTTAGCCACCCTAATGCCTTACAGGTTCTAGACTTCGCCGATGGCAAAGTACAATTAGTCGCGGTCAAGGCCTTCCATGGCGGCCCTTTAGTAGGCAACCCTCTACGCGAATTGCGCGACCACATCCCTAAAACAGATACCCGTGTAGCCGTTATTTTTAGAAATGGTAGCCCGATCATCCCTAAAGCCGAAACCGTTATCGAAGCAGATGACGAGGTATTTTTTATCCCTGCCAGTAAAGACATTCTGTCAGTAATGGGCGAACCCCGCCGCCTTGATAAGC
>JAUXFA010000048.1 GCA_030620285.1 Piscirickettsiaceae bacterium | reverse complement strand
TGATATCTCTCGTGGTTTGGCAACAACATTTTGTGGTTTGATTATTAAATCAACAACAGCACACTTATTTCATGTTGGCGATTCTCGTATTTACCTATTTCGTGATAATAATCTAGAACAGTTGACCACCGACCACCGTATTCATATGCCGGGAGAGCAAGAATACCTCGGTCGGGCAATGGGGATCGATTATCGTCTGGATATTGATTACCGATCATTACCGGTCGAAGTAGGTGATGTATTTTTTATTGCAACGGATGGTATTCACGACACCCTGACTGACAAACAAATTATTGAAACATTCCGGTCCGGACATGATGATTTAACCATTTTATGTCAACAATTAGTTGCTCAATCTCTCGAAAAAGGCAGCCTTGATAATGTCAGTTGTCAGGCCCTACAAATTACTGAATTACCCTCCCAAGATATTGATGAAGCCTATTCTCAACTAACTAAACTCCCCTTCCCTCCCGAATTATACGAAGGTGTCATTTTAGATGGCTATCGCGTAACCAGAGAATTACATGCCAGCTCTACCAGTCAACTGTATCTTGCTATTGATACTGATTCTCATGGAAAAGTGGTGCTAAAAACACCTTCTATCAATTTTGAAGATGATCCTGCCTATTTAGAACGCTTTCAAATGGAAGAGTGGATAGGGAGACGAATTAACAGCCCTCATGTTATTCGTACTATTGACCAAACTCGTCCCCGACGCTTTCTCTATTATGTGATGGAATATATTGAAGGAAAAACGCTTGAACAATGGATAACCGATCAAGCTGAACCCGATCTAACCGTCATTAGAAATATTGTGTCACAAGCCGTATCGGGAATACGAGCCTTCCATCGACTTGATATGTTACATCAAGATATTAAGCCCGGTAACATCATGATTACAGCTGAAGGCTTAGTCAAAATTGTCGATTTTGGTTCCACTAAAATAGCGGGGATAGCGGATGTATCAACCCCTATCGAACGGAAAGAATTGTTAGGTACAAAACACTATACTGCACCCGAATATCTCATTAATGGTTCAGGAACAACACAATCCGATCTATTTGCACTTGGCTGTATTACATATGAAATGATTACCGGGAAATTACCTTACGGGGATAGACTTTCTCGTGCATCTGATCAAGCATCCCTTCGCCGCTTAAAATACACACCCATCAGTAGTCATATTAGCAATATCCCCCATTGGGTCGATAAAGCGATTAGGACAGCAGTGCAAGTTGATCCGACACATCGATATGAAAAAATGTCAGAACTTGAAAGTGATTTAAGAAAGCCAAACCCACAATTTTTAAAAGAAGAGCAATTGCCATTACTTGAACGCAACCCGATTGGCTTTTGGAAAACAATGTCCGGGATCTTATTTATTGCTAACTTAATATTAGTTTACTTAATAATATCTAACTTGGTGTCCTGATTCATTAAACCATTACAGTTTGGCCTGCTCTATTACCTGTTTACACAACAAGAAGCAGAAAAAATAACATTCTAGCTATTGGTTAAATAATATAGACTACGGCTTTATACTATTTTGGTAGGAATAGTGATTCACACCATGACGCTCTCTGAACTAACAATTCAACAAAAGATCACCACTTTATTGCTGGTCTATTTTGTTATCGCCTTTGTGGCTATTGCCTCAACATTGCATGTGTCTCGGCGTTTAGAAGGCGGCGTTGCAGCAATTAATGATGCCGGTAGTGAGCGCATGCGTTCATATCAAATTGGTTTTCTGTTGGCGCAACATATAGACCATCCCTCTGAGGCATTAACTGTCAAGATTGATCACGTCATTTCTCAATTTGAACAGACCCTAACCCTACTAGAAAAAGGGGACTCCACCCGACCTTTGTTATTGCCTAAAGATGCAGATATTCGCTTAACTTTAGAGGAAATACAACAAACATGGCATCAACAAAATAAGTTATCGGTTAATGCAATTTTAACTGAGCCAGATAACGTAAAAGCAGATAAGTTATTAAAAAATTACAGTGAAAATTTGAAGGTATTTGTTGAGCGTATAGATGATTTGGTAGTGATGATAGAGAAAAGTCAGGCACAAGCCACTGGGCTATTACGCAATTTCCAAAATGGTTTGGTTGCTTTGGCTTTTATAGGAACAGTATTGCTCATTTCATTGTTTACTAAAATGGTCATAACACCCGTGCGTCGGCTAAAAGAAGGCTTGGACATAATGGGCCAAGGAGACTTTAGTATTCGTCTTCCTGTCACTAGCCATGACGAACTTGGCGATCTGGCTGCTGGTTTTAACCATATGGTCAAGCAGTTACAAGAGCTTTATGCCACGCTTGAAGACCGAATTAGAATAAAAACAAATACCTTGGAAACAAAAAGTCGGGAATTAGCTGCTCTTTATGAAACAGCATCCTTTGTAAATACTACTCCAACAACAGAAGTGTTATGTGATGTTGTATTGAATAAAATGATGGACTTATTTAATGCACCAGCAGGCGTCGTTAGGCTTGTTGACCCCAAAGGTTTAGCCGCACCCATTATTGCTTGTTCAGGTCTTTCTAAAGAATTTATTGCCAAAGAAAACCAGCTACAGTGTGGTGAATGTTTATGTGGTGAAACAATTAATAATGAAGTATCCACCAGCTGCAATACTATTTCTATTGAAGAGGGTGGCTTGCTGACCAATCAAACATGTAAAAATGAGGGTTTTCATGGTGTAGTCTCTGTTCCCGTCAAAGCCCGACAACAAGTAATCGGTGTATTTAATTTATTCTTTTTTCAGCCACACGTTCTGCCTAAAGCAGAGCTAAAACTACTCGAAACAGTAAGTCAGCATCTGGGGTCAGCTATTGAAAATCAGCTTTTTGTAGCACGTGAAAAAGAGATGGCAATATCAGAAGAGCGTAATTTATTGGCTCAAGAGCTACACGATAGCATTGCCCAATCACTTGCTTTTTTAAATATTCAAGCTCAGTTATTACAAGATGGTTTACATAAAGGACACCTTGAGCAAGTAAATAAAACGCTGGTTCAGATTAGAGAAGGGATACAAGAAAGTTATGATGATGTACGTGAATTACTGGTTCATTTCCGCACGAGAATAGAGCATGATGATATAGATGTTGCTATCCGTGATGCCTTAGAAAAATTTGAAGGGCAAACGGGCATAAGCACACATTATGAATTTGAAGGTAATGCGCTACCACTACAACCTGAGATAATATTACAATTTTTACATATTCTGCATGAATGTCTCTCTAATATTCGTAAACATTCAAAAGCTTCACACGTTGATGTTCAGCTCTCTCATGGCAATGATTGCCAATTAATAATTCATGATGATGGCATTGGTTTTGACCATTCTGAAGATGCCGGTGAAACACATGTTGGGCTTCGCATTATGAAAGAGCGTACTCATCGAATTAATGGAAAATTAACAATCGACTCTTCTCCTGATAACGGAACTACAATATGCTTGACCTTGCCACTAGCTACTATTTTAATTGAGAAACCTTCTCAGGTATGAGCAACATTCGAATTCTATTAGTTGATGATCACAGCTTATTCCGAAGTGGGATCAAGTCTTTGCTTGAAAGCCAGCAAGATTTTGAAGTAGTCGGCGAAGCCAGTGATGGGCTTGAGGGTATTAAACGGGCCCAACAACTGAAGCCCGATATTGTGTTATTAGATCTTCATATGCCAGGCACCAGTGGTTTAGAAGCATTGCAGATATTAACTGACGAAGTACCTGAAACAGTCGTATTGATGTTAACCGTTTCAGAAGATGCTCAAGATTTAATGCAAGCCTTACGCAGTGGTGCCCGAGGTTATCTACTCAAAAATATTGAAATTGATTTTCTGGTTGATTCTATCCGCAAAGCCATTAATGGTGAGTCTGTTATGTCGCCTCAAATGTCTACCGCACTAATGGACGCCGTTCGTGAACCGGTGGTTGAACAAAAGCCAGAAAAACAGGCTGTCAAATTAACCCCGCGTGAGAGTCAAATCATTGTGATGTTAGCTCAAGGCGAAAGCAATAAGAGTATTGCCCGAACCCTTGATTTGGCCGAATCAACCGTCAAAATTCATGTTCAGGGCATATTACGAAAGCTGAAAATCAGTAGTCGGGTTCAAGCGGCCGTTTATGCTGTTGAACATGGCTTAATGCCCCACTCTGATTAAATCATTAACAACTACCCTACCCAAAAGAACTAGTCCTTTTTTCTTTAAAACCTATACTTCAGGAGAATAGGTTGTTGTAAACAATGCGTCTATCCTAACACTATATAAATTTAGTAATTTAGGGGGCGAAATGCCTACACAAAAATCAAAAGCGTGGTCAGTCACCGCTGCAAGCACTTTATCTTTCACTGTCTGTTTTATGGTGTGGATGATGTTTGCTGTTATCGGTATCCCAATTAAAGAAACACTGGGTTTAAATGAAACCCAATTCGGTATTTTAATCGCTATGCCAGTCTTAACTGGCTCTTTATTTAGGCTTCCCATTGGTATTTTGACCGATATTTATGGTGGCCGAATCGTCTTTATGAGTTTAATGGTATCAACCATCATTCCCATTTGGTTTGTCTCTGCCGGCACAGAATATTGGCATTATTTAGTTCTAGGTTTGTTTGTCGGTCTTGCAGGCGCATCGTTTACTGTAGGTATTGCTTACGTTGCTCGCTGGTTCCCTAAAAACCAGCAAGGCACTGCAATGGGAATATTTGGTGCTGGTAATGTTGGGGCTGCAATAACTAAATTAGTGGCGCCTAGTATTGTAGTGGCTTACGGCTGGGCAATGGTGCCTAAGGTCTACGCCGTGATTATGACCGTTATGGCGATTGCATTCTGGCTATTTACCTATGATGATCCTGCTCATAGATCAGATAAAAAATTCAGTATTGCTGACGAGTTAAAAGCACTAAAAGATCCTGTGGTGTGGAAACTTTGCCAATACTACTCCATCGTATTTGGTGGCTATGTAGCTTTAGCGTTATGGATGACTAAATACTATATCGCTGAATATGGTTTTGATCTTAAAACTGCCGCTCTACTAGCTGCATGCTTCTCATTACCAGGTGGTATTTTACGTGCAATGGGTGGCTACTTTTCTGATAAACACGGAGCTCATACTGTTACATGGTGGGTTCTATGGATTTCGTTAGTATGTTTGTTCTTCTTATCGTATCCACAAACTCAACTCAGCATTATGACTGTAGATGGTGCAATCGACCTCCATATTGGACTTAACTCAACTGCATTCACTATTTTGATGTTCACTATCGGTGTTGCATTCGCGATTGGTAAAGCATCCGTATTCAAATATATCTCAGATGATTACACGCATAATATTGGCGTTATCTCAGGCATTGTTGGTCTAGCAGGCGGCATGGGTGGCTTCTTCTTACCTATTATGTTCGGCGCTCTGGTTGATCTTACTGGTGTTCGGTCTTCTGTGTTTATGTTGATGTTCGGTGTGGTTTGGGTGTCATTAGTTTGGATGTATTGGACTGAAGTACGACCAATGAAGGCTGAACGCCATCAACAATATTTAGCAAAAAAAGCAGCCGCTGACGCAGCTGAACAATAAAAAAGGGGTAGTCATGTCTAGTGATTTAAAAAAATGGGAAGTCGAGGACGATCAGTTCTGGGAATCTGAAGGTAAACACATTGCCAGCAAGAATTTATGGATCTCAATTCCAAGCCTGTTAAGCGGTTTTGCTATCTGGTTAATGTGGGGCATTATTACAGTACAAATGCTTAACCTCGGTTATGGTGGTTTCGAAAAATCACAATTATTCACTTTAGCTGCTATTGCAGGTTTATCGGGTGCGACACTCCGCATTCCATCAACCTTTTTCATTCGCTTAGCAGGTGGTAGAAATACCATTTTCTTAACAACGACACTGTTAATATTGCCAGCACTCGGTGTAGGCATTGCATTGTCTAGTCCTGATACACCTTTTTGGCACTTCCAGATTCTAGCTTTATTATCTGGTATTGGTGGCGGTAATTTTGCCTCGTCAATGTCAAATATTTCTTTCTTTTATCCAAAGAAAGTACAAGGGTATTCTTTAGGGATGAATGCAGGTTTAGGTAACTTTGGTGTTACTACCATGCAAATATTAATTCCTCTAGCAATGACGTTGGCAGTTGGCTTTACTGGCGGCTCCATGGCATTAGAAATCTCCTCAGGTACGCTTATCGGTAAGATCCCGGCTGGCACAGAAACCTATATTCAAAATGCCGGTTATATTTGGTTAATCATCTTAATTCCTCTTTCCATTGCAACGTGGATGGGAATGAACAATATCACTGCTGATCATGTATCACCTAGAATCGGCTCTACCATGAGCGCCTTTGTTAAGATTATTGTAATGCTGATTTTGGGTCTTGCAACAGCTGCGTTTGGTTTGTGGTTAATGCTACCAGAAGCGGTAAGCGGTTCAGGAATCATGCTGAGCAAATGGGTAACATTACCTATTATTATTGCTCTCACCGTATTCTTATTAAAAATGTTGCCTTTAGGTGATGATTATAAAGAAGGTTTAAACCGTCAATATAAAATCTTTAATAATAAACACACATGGGCAATGACGGTTATATACGTGATGACATTCGGTTCATTTATCGGTTATGCCGCCACTTTAGCGCTATCTATTAAAGTTGTATTTGGTTTTCAACATCTGTTGGTAGATGGTGTCATGACACATGACGTAGTCAATCCTAATGGTCCATCAGCATTAACCTATGCTTGGATGGGTGCATTTGTGGGCGCATTGATTCGTCCAATTGGTGGCATGCTTGCTGATAAAATGGGCGGCGCCAAAGTCACTCAAATCATCTCAGCTATTATGGTGGCATCTGCTTTAGGTGTGGCTTACTTCATGAAACAAGCCTATGCCTCAGCAACACCAGAAGAGTTCTTCTGGCCGTTCTTAATCTTATTTGTAGTGTTGTTCGCAGCAACAGGTTTGGGCAATGGCTCAACATTCCGCACCATCTCGCAAGTATTTAATAAAGAGCAAGCTGGACCGGTTTTAGGTTGGACATCAGCAGTAGCCGCTTACGGTGCATTCATTATTCCTAAAGTGTTTGGCGAGCAAATAAAAGCCACCACACCTGAAAATGCATTGTATGGGTTTGCCGTGTTCTATGTGGTTTGCATGGTAATTAACTGGTGGTTCTACCTACGTAAAAATGTAGAGTTTTATAACCCTTAAACCAAAATTAAAGGGTCGTCAGATGCACTGACTGCCTTGATGAATTGTTAGTAGTAAACGTAAAAACGGAGAGAGAATATGAGTCATTTTTTAGATAGGCTAAATTTCTTTGATAAGGTTAAAGATACCTTCTCAGATGATCATGGCATCGTAACTAACGAAGACCGTCAGTGGGAAGAAGGTTATCGTAATCGCTGGCGTCATGACAAAGTCGTACGTTCAACTCATGGTGTAAATTGTACTGGTGGTTGTTCATGGAAGATTTTTGTTAAAGGCGGTCTGGGTGCATTTGAAATGCAACAAACAGATTACCCTCGGACGCGTGATGACTTGCCTAACCATGAACCTCGCGGTTGCCAACGTGGTGCCAGTTTCTCATGGTATTTATATAGCCCTCACCGTATAAAATATCCACTTATTCGTGGTCGTTTACTTGAGCTTTATCGCGCTGAACGTCGTGCTGGCAAAAAACCAGTTGATGCTT
>JAUXFA010000002.1 GCA_030620285.1 Piscirickettsiaceae bacterium | reverse complement strand
GGCCAGCATCACAGCCTTTATTGCAAGTTGCGGGACAAAAAGTAGGACTGTCGATTTGTTATGAAGATGTGTTTTCGAGCGAAATATTACACGTGTTACCAGAGGCTTCATTATTGGTTAATGCAACCAATAATGCATGGTATGGCGATTCTTTTGCTCCGCATCAGCATTTGCAGATCTCACAAAATAGAGCGTTAGAAACGGGTCGCCCAATTATTCGGTCGACAACAAATGGTATATCAGCATTGATCGACCATAAAGGCAAGCTAGCCTCGACAACACAACAATTTGAAGAAGCGGTGTTAACAGGCAATGTTCAACCACGGCAGGGTTCGACACCCTATGTTAGCTGGGGGAGATGGCCATTATGGATATTGTCACTGTTCATGTTAGTGGTGTGGGCGTATTATCGTCGCATTGATTTAATCAGGCAGACGGATTAATGCAGTTTTTAACCATACAACGCATATTGGGCATCTTATTAGGCATGTTTAGTCTGACTATGTTGCCACCGATATTGGTTTCTCTGCTCTATCAAGATGGCGCAACTCAAGCTTTTATTGATGCTTTTGCTTTGCTTGTCATTGCAGGATTGGTGTTTTGGTTTCCAGTACGCAAGCACCGTAAAGAATTAAAAGTTCGAGATGGCTTTTTAGTGGTGGTGATGTTTTGGGTGACGCTAGGACTATCAGGGGCTGTTCCATTTTTTATGGCCCAAGTACCGGCTATGTCATTTACCGATGCGGTATTTGAATCGATGTCGGGTTTGACCACTACCGGTGCTACCGTGTTGACGGGCTTAGATGATTTGCCACAATCAGTATTGTTTTATCGCCAGTTTTTACAATGGTTAGGTGGAATGGGGATAGTCGTATTAGCGGTGGCAATTCTACCGTTATTAGGCGTTGGTGGTATGCAGCTTTACCGGGCTGAAACGCCGGGACCTATGAAGGATTCCAAGCTTACACCGCGGATCACCGAAACGGCAAAAGCGCTTTGGTATATTTATTTAACATTGACTATTTCTTGTGCCATTGCTTTCCATTGGGCTGGAATGACGTGGTTTGATGCAATTGGCCATAGTTTTTCGACAGTAGCAATTGGTGGCTTTTCGACTCATGATGCCAGTATAGGGTTTTTTAATAGCGCCACCATTGAAATGGTTACCGTGATCTTTATGTTGCTTGCGGGTATGAATTTCGCATTACATTTTTTAGGTTGGCGACACCGCTCAATACGCCATTATTGGGCAGACTCTGAGTTACGTACGTATTTGGGTATTTTGGCCATCATTTCGGTTATTACATCGACGTATTTGTATTTTATGCATACCTTTGATACTCCATGGACAGCGATACATCAAGGGATCTTTCAAGCGGTATCAATAGGGACAACGGCAGGATTTACCACCACTGATTATTCTTTATGGCCAGGGTTTTTGCCGATTTTATTGTTGATGACCAGTTATATTGGTGGTTGTGCCGGCTCAACCGGCGGCGGCATTAAGGTCGTTCGGGTAATGTTGTTATTTAAACAAGGTTATCGTGAAGTATTACGACTGATTCATCCGAATGCGGTTATTGCGATTAAAATTAATAATAAAGCCTTACCTTCGAAGGTGATTGGAGCAGTATGGGGTTTCTTTGCTTTGTACGTATTTTGTTTCAGCATTATCCATTTGCTTTTAATGGCCAGTGGTTTGGATATTGTGACCTCATTCTCAGCAGTGACGGCATGTTTGAATAACTTAGGACCGGGTCTAGGTGATGTTGGAGCTAACTACGGAGAGATTAACTCACCGGCTAAATGGGTTCTTTGTGTGGCGATGTTATTAGGTCGTTTAGAAATATTTACCTTACTTGTTGTGCTGACGCCCGCTTTTTGGAAGCGTTAATAATAGCTTCGCATGCAATCAATCCAAAAAAAATGGGATGAAATATATCGGCAAGCAGGAAGTAGTATTCCGACACCATCATTAGTCTTGCAGCAAAATAGTCATTTACTACCCGAACGTGGCACAGCATTAGATTTAGCCTGCGGACGAGGGGGCAATGCCTTATTTTTGGCTAAAGCTGGGCTGAATGTTCAAGCATGGGATATTTCTGCTATTGCCATTGCTCAGTTACAGCATAATGCTGATATCAATAATTTGGCGGTAAAGACAGAGGTCCGAGATGTGGCCAGCCGGCCACCGCCAGCAAATAGTATTGATATTTTGGTGGTCAGTTTCTTCCTAGATCGACCTTTATGTTCTGCGTTATTGGCGGCGATAAAGCCGGGTGGATTATTGTTTTATCAGACCTATTGTCAGCAAAAAGTAGATCAGCGTGGACCCAGTAATCCAGATTATTTATTGAAAGAGAATGAGTTATTGCAGCTATTTTCATCAATGAAGGTACGTGTTTACCGTGAAGAAGCGTTAGCGGGCAATTGTACTGAAGGATTACGCAATCAAGCCATATTGGTTGCCGAGAAATAGTATACTCATTGTTGATAGTAAGGAAACCAAATAAAAAACTTGCTGTCATAAGCTTTGATCAGTAGAATTGTCCGGCTCTAAGTGCCCTGATTTAAGTTTGGGGTGATGAATTTAGCCAAATAATTGATGAGAATAGATATGAAAGCGGATATCCATCCAGAATATAACGAGATTGATGTTACTTGCAGCTGCGGTAATAGTTTTAAAACTCGTTCAACACGTAGTAATGCCCTCACTTTAGATGTTTGCTCAGAATGTCATCCGTTTTATACCGGCAAACAAAAAATGTTAGATACTGCGGGTCGTGTTGATAAATTCCGTCAGAAATACGGGAAATAATCAGCATCAGACGATTGATGTCTGGTAAAGATTAAAATCATAGTGGTTGTGCGAATGAGTACATCTCGCAATAAATTTCAGAGCCTCTGCTTGTTAGCAGGGGCTTTGTTGTTTTTAAACTTAGTGGGTTGTGCTCAAAACCCAGTGAGTGGCAGCCACGATTTTGTGATGATGAGCGAAGATAGTGAGCTTAAGGTTGGCCGTACCAATCATCCCAAAATTATCAAACAATTTGGACGCTATGAAGATGAAGCGTTGCAGACCTATGTCCAGACTGTGGGCGAACGTTTGGCCATTGTTAGCCATAGAGAAAATCTGATTTACCGCTTTACGGTATTAGATTCACCGGTGATTAACGCTTTTGCATTGCCTGGCGGTTATATTTATATCACTCGTGGTTTAATGGCTTACTTGAATTCAGAGGCTGAACTGGCCGCGGTGTTGGGCCATGAAATTGGTCACGTTACTGCTCGTCATGGTGTGCGCCAACAAAGCGCTGCCCAAGCGGCTAATATTGGTTATACCGTTGGTGCGATATTGTTTCCTGAACTTCGTGCTGCGGGCGCTCAAAATGCTTTTAATATTTTGGGTGGCGCATTGCTCAGTGGGTATGGTCGCGAGCATGAGTTGGAATCAGATGGTCTTGGTGCAGAGTATCTGGCGCGTGCAGGTTATGATCCTAAGGCGATGATTGATGTTATTCGCGTACTGAAGGATCAAGAAACATTCGCTGCTGCAGAAGCGAAAAAACAGGGCCGCGAAACCAAAGGCTACCATGGTTTATTTGCAAGCCATCCGGATAATGATACCCGTTTACATGAAGTAATTTCATCGGCAGATAAATATATCAGTGGTCAAAAGGCTGTTATAAAACGCGCTGAATATTTAACAAATATTAATGGCATGACCTTTGGCGATAGTGAGAAACAAGGTATTCGTTCGGGACGACATTTTTATCATTTAGACTTGCGGTTTGCATTGACGTTTCCTAAAAACTGGCAGGTTCAAAATAATCCAGGTAGTTTGAAAGCAATAGCGGCTGGAGGTGAAGCGATTATTGAGATGGGTGTTGCAGATTTAAACCGTAAATTATCACCAAAAGAATTTATACAGCAGCGTTTAAAAGTGAGTAATTTAAAACAAGGTCGGTCGTTAAAAAGTAATGGTTTGAAAGGTTATACTGGAATATTTGAGGTGCAAGATAGGCCTGCTAGAATCAGTGTTATTTATTTAAAAGATCAGGCCTTTATCTTTTTCGGAAGCGTTAAAGAGAAAGCATTATTTAAACAGTTTGATAAAGACTTTTTAGATACCGCTATCAGCCTTCACAAATTACAAGATGATGAGTTGAGTTTAGCCAAAGCAAAACAGATTGAAGTTGTTTCAGTAGGCAAGTCTGATAACTACACACTTTGGGCATCAAACTCACGTATTACCAATAGTCCTTCACTGCAATTACGCTTATTAAATGGTCATTATCCTAATGGTGAATTAATGCGAGGCCAAAAAGCCAAACGTATTCACTAGTTGTTCTCTTCTAGAAGAGATCAATGGGACTTGGCGCACCATTGTCACCACTACTAAAATCCGTCTCAGGGCTGAGTTCTGTTGGAACATATTGTTTACGAAAACTCTCGTATATTGCTTTTTGGGTATTTGGTCTAGCGAGTAGGCCCGTTACAGGATCAATTCGAACCGTTACCATATCAACGGGTTGTTTAAGGGCTTCATCAGGCGCATCTTTCAGTGCCGATTTCATAAATTCGATCCACATAGGTAGCGCGGCGCGGCCCCCCGTTTCATAACGGCCGAGGGTGCGAGGTGTATCAAAACCGACCCAAGCGGTTGCCACCAGTTCAGGATGGAAGCCATTGAACCAAGCATCAACCTGATCGTTGGTCGTACCAGTCTTGCCAGCAAGATCATTACGGCCAAGGCCCATTGCTTTACGGCCAGTCCCATAGCGGACTACATCTCGAAGCAAACTGTTCATAATATAGGCATTTTGTGGTGTCATAATGCGCTTGGCAGGTGAGAAACCGTATGAGTTGATTATATTGCCTTGTTCATCGAGTTCTGGTTCCAGCTCTAGCTCAGCTTCAGTGACAAGACATGTTTCACAAACTGTATCAGGTTGAGCTTGAAAAACAATAGTGCCATTAGCATCTTCAATGCGCTGAATTATATAAGGTTCAATACGGTAACCACCGTTAGCAAGTGTTGAATATGCGCGAGCCATATCCCATGGTGCAGCGCTGCCACTGCCTAAGGCTAAGGATAAATTTTTCGGCATCTGGCTGGTATCAAAACCAAAGCGAGCAGCATAATCGATGGTATAAGCCGCACTAATATCTCGGAGTAACCGAATTGAGACTAAGTTGCGTGAATTAGTAAGGGCCACCCGAAGTCGTGTTGGGCCAAAAAATTTACCACTGTAATTTTCAGGCCGCCAGACGTTTTCTAATCCGGGATCATCAAATACAACCGGTGCGTCATTAATAATGCTTGCTGCGGTGTAGCCTTTTTCCAAGGCTGCAGAATAAATAAAGGGTTTAAACCCAGAGCCTGGTTGACGGCGAGATTGGGTTACGCGGTTAAATTTGTTCTGGAAATATTCAAAACCACCATTGAGGGCAGTGACGCTACCATCAAAAGGTGAAACGGCTATAAGGGCTCCTTCAACTTCCGGGATCTGAGCTAATTGCCATTGTCCTTCGTCATCTTGATGTAATTGAATAATGTCGCCTATATTGAGGACATCACTGATAAGTTTTGGGGCTTTACCGCGACGGTTGGTGCTGATTTGTTTTCTCGCCCAATCCAATGTTGCGATATTGATATCAATAAAGCCAGTATCTTTTATATAGATATTGGCATCTTCAGTTTCGGTGGTAATGACGAGACCAGAATGTATTGGACCGACACTGTCAAAGGTCGATAATATTTGTTCAAAGTCCTCAGAAATCATGCTTTCTTCGATCGCGGCATTGTGTTGAGCGCCGCGATAGCCATGACGCTTATCATAGGCTAATAATGCAGATTGAAGAGCTTTGTTAGCGGCTAATTGGTGCGTTGCCCGTATAGTAGTGTGCACATTTAATCCAGAATTATAGGCTTGCTCACCATATTGTTCGATTAATTGGGTGCGAACCATTTCTGCTATATAAGGTGCATAGACCTCAACATTACGGCTATGGTATGAGGAAGTAATAGGAGCTTGCGATGCGATTAGAGAGGTTTCTTCATCAATATAACCTACTTCCCACATTCGACGTAATACATAGTTACGCCTTATTAAGGCACGATCAGGATTGGCCAAAGGGTTATATTTAGAAGGTGCCTTGGGCAAGCCGGCGAGCATGGCAAATTCCGGTAATGTGAGCTCTTCTAAAGGGCGGCCATAATAGACAACGGCAGCAGCAGCAATCCCATAAGCTCGCTTTCCTAGATATATTTTGTTTAGGTATAGAGTAAGGATCTCTTCTTTACTGAGAGATTGTTCAATTTGCAAAGCAAGAATGATCTCATTCAATTTTCGTAGATACGTTTTTTCTGAGCTCAAGAAAAAGTTTCGAGCTACTTGCATGGTAATGGTGCTACCACCTTGCGCTTTGTGTCCCGTCGTTGCGAGTGAATAGGCCGCTCGTAATAAACCATGATAGTCAACGCCAGGATGTTCAAAAAAACGGTCGTCTTCTGAAGCAAGAAAAGCATGAACCAATTGTTTCGGCACATCCCTATATTCAATAGGAATACGTCGTTTTTCTCCAAACTCGGCAATTAGTAAACCTTCAGAGCTAAAAATACGCAGAGGAACCTGAAGTTGGGTTTCTTTTAGATCGTCTGTTGGTGGTAATTGTGGCGCTAGCAAATAAAAAAGACTAACGGCCACAACGAGGATTAACACAGAAGAAGCAACAAAAAGAGTGAATATATGTTTAAAAAAGCGGAGCATAAGTGTTTTTGTGAATAACTAGGTTGAAAAAATAAACAAGGGAGTATATAAACACATTATGAAGCAAGAATGTGAAACAGTAAGCAAAAAAATACAAGCGGTGTTGTATTTTTAGTAAACATGGACTATAGTCCGTAGAAACTACATTAAGTTTGAGCGCTAAGGCTGTAGTTTATTGTTACGTTTATATAGGAATTGAGGCGATACATGTTTGGACGAAAAAAATCAGCCCTACTCGGAATCGATATTAGTTCATCGGTGGTGAAAGTACTTGAGCTTAACCAGAAAAATGGTAAATATAGTGTTGAGTCATACTCTGTTGAACCGTTACCACTTAATTCAGTAGTGGAAGGTCGTATTGAAAATCCAGATGAAGTTGCTGGTGCAATCAAACGTGCAGTAAAACGATCGAATACTAAAGCAAAAGAAGCTGCTGTTGCTGTTTCAGCAAATGCGGCAATCACAAAAGTAATTTCTTTTCCAGCCGCATTGACAGAGCGTGAAATGGAAGAGCAGATAGCGCTTGAGGCTGATAATTATATTCCCTATCCGATAGAAGAAGTGCGATTGGACTTTGAAGTGATAGGAGAGTCGGGAGCGGATGTTGACGCGGTTGATGTGTTGTTGGCGGCATCTCGTAGTGAAAATGTCGATGCACGTACGGAAGTATTAGAAAAAGCAGGCCTCATTCCCAAGTTAGTGGATGTTGAGGCCTATACAATCGAAAATTCATTTACTTTAATTGCAGAGCAAATGCCTAATCATGGACAAGGTTTAACTGTTGCGGTTGTTGATGTAGGCGCAACAGTAACCACATTACATGTATTGGTTGATAGTAAAATAGTCTTTACTCGCGAACAAACTTTTGGTGGTCGGATGTTGACCGAGGATATTGAACGTCATTACGGTATGTCTTATCAAGAAGCAGGTCGAGCAAAAAAAGAAAATAATTTACCTGATGATTATGCGCCAAAAGTATTAGACCCTTTCAAGCGGTCAATGGTGACAACGGTGACTCGCTCATTACAGTTTTTCTTTTCAGCATCAACACAATATCAATCAATTGACCATATAATATTAGCTGGAGGCTGTGCTTCCATTCAAGGGATTGATGCCATGATAGAAGAAGAGACTGGCACCTCGACATCAATAGCAAATCCATTTTCTGATATGATTTTGGGATCAAGAATTAAAATACAAGCACTGAGCAATGATGCACCATCAATGATGATAGCGTGCGGATTAGCAATGAGGAGCTTCGATTAATGGCACATATTAATTTACTTCCTTGGAGAGAAGAAGCGCGTCAGCAACGTCAGCAACAATTTATTACGGTCGTTATCGCAGGTTTGATCTTTGCTGGACTGGCTTTGTATGGTGCCGTTTTGTTTGTAAATGGATTGATGGATGAGCAGAATAATCGAAACAGTTTTTTGCAAAGTGAGATTGTTATATTAGACAAGAAAATAAAAGAAATTAGTGCTTTGGAGCGAGAACGAGAACGGTTATTAGCCAGAATGCAGGTTATTCAAGAGTTGCAGGCTAGCCGCCCTAAAGTGGTTAAAGTATTCGATTCTTTAGTGCGAACAGTGCCTGAAGGTATTCATTTAGACAAGGTAACGAGGCAGGGTAATTCTCTAATCTTAAATGGGGTTGCTCAATCTAATGCTCGTGTGTCTGTCTTTATGAGGCAGTTAGATAAAGATGCTGAGTTTAATGAATCGGACTTGCAAGTGATTCAACGAACATCAACAAGGGGCGATGCTATCCGTAAATTCACCTTAGGTATTTCGGAATCAAAACCGAAAGTTGAAGAGGGAGAAATCTAATGGCAGAGTTTTCTCTTAGCGATTTGGACTTTAATGAAAGTGGTGAATGGCCTGCGATTATTAAATTTTCTGCAATTTTGTTACTGTGTGCTTTGATATGGGCCGCTGGCTATTATTTTATCATCAAGGATAAAAAAATAGAGTTGGCAGCACTTGAACAAAAGGAAGTTCAGTTAAAAACAGAGTTTGAATCCAAGCAAGCGAAAGCTGTTAATTTAGAAGCTTATAAAGAACAGATGAAAGAAATGAGAGTGACATTTTCTTCAATGTTGAAGCAATTACCAAGAAAAAGTGAAGTGGCAGATTTGTTAATTGATATATCTCGAACAGGTTTGATAAATGGGCTGCAATTTCAGTTATTTAAACCAGAAGGTGAACGGCCGGTCGATTTTTATGCAGAACTGCCCATTTCTATGACAGTAACAGGTGAATACCATCAGTTTGGTGAGTTTGTTAGTGCGATAGCTGCATTGCCCCGCATTGTGACGTTACATAATCTTACTTTGACACCGATAGGTGCTGGTAATATGACAATGCAGATTCAAGCAAAAACATATCGTTATTTTGATGAGCAATAAAATTGGTATTGGTATTATGAAAGAATATATGAGTAAGGGCTATGAGTAATATGACCACTGTAATCAAATTATTGATATTGTCTTTAGCTGTGTTGTTGACCGCTTGTCAACAGGGAAAAGAAGATTTGGCTAGTTATGTTGCTGCAGTGCAAGCACAACAAAAACCTAACATTGAACCGGTTCCGGTAATGAAACCCTATGAGAAGTTTTCATATTCTGCTACAGAATTGCGAGACCCATTTGTTCCGACAGTTGTTGAATTAGCCGTGATAGAAGATGAACCGATTCCAGAGGATAATGGTATTCGTCCGGATCAGCATCGCCTAAAAGAAGCTCTTGAATCCTTTAGTTTAAGTGAATTACAGTTTGTTGGGACATTAGAAAAAGATGGGATATCGGCATTGATACGCGCTTCCGATGGTGTGATTCATCGGGTGCAGGTTGGTAATTATATGGGGGAGCATCATGGTGAGGTTCTGGTGGTCAGTGAAACAGAATTAACCGTGAAAGAGATCGTACCTGATGGTGCTAATAGATATATAGAGCGTGAATCTTCTCTTTCTGTAGTGGATGTAAATTAAAGGCAGTTGAATAATATGACTAGCGAATATGGAATAATGATGAAAAAACAACAATTAGAAATATCTCAAAATCAGCTATCACAATCATTGCTGGGCTATATATCGGTGATAGCTACGGTGATTAGTCTATTTTTGATGTCAATGGCGAATGCTTCTGCGGCGGATTTGCAGTCTATTGATTATTCATCTTTACCAGGAGATAAGGCTCAAATTGTGCTGACATTTTCGGAGCCTGTTGGGCAGCCAAATAGTTTTTCTATAGATGATCCTGCTAGAGTTGTACTAGATTTTGTAGGTGTACATAACCAGTTGGATAAAAAAACACAACAAATCAATATTGGCGTGATGAGCAGTATTTCGACCGTTGAAGCTGGCGATCGAACACGAATGGTGATCAACCTAGTTCAAAAGGCTCCTTATACGGTTGAGCAGGATGGCAATATTGTATTAGTTACTGTTAGTGGTAGCCAGCGTGTAGCCCAAACTGGCAATGGTGACCATGAAGTTACGGATATTGATTTTCGCCGTGGCGAGAATGGTGAAGCAAGGATAACAATAGAGATGAGCGATATTGGTGCCGTGGTTGATGTGCGACAAGAAAGAGAGAATATTGTTGTTGATTTGGTCGGAGTATCACTTCCTGAAAGATTACATAGACGCTTAGATGTGATTGATTTTGCAACGCCGGTTCAGATTATTGATAGTGAACAAAATGCTGGTAATACACGATTAATGCTGTCAACTTCGGGTAAATTTGAACACCTAGCCTACCAATCAGATAATACCTTGGTTGTTGAAGTGAAACCAGTCGTAAAAGACTTGCGAGCAACGGCTAAAAAAGATCAGTTTGGTTATAAAGGTGAAAAGTTATCACTGAATTTCCAGAATATTGAAGTACGTGCGGTATTGCAATTATTAGCAGATTTTACCGGACTCAATTTAGTCACCAGTGACACGGTCACCGGCAATGTAACGTTAAGACTAAAGAATGTGCCTTGGGATCAAGCTTTAGATATTATCCTCAAAACTAAAGGTTTGGCAGAACGCCGAAGTGGCAATGTCATGTTAGTTGCACCGGCTGCAGAAATAGCAGCTCGTGAGGCGCAAGAGTTAGCGGCACAAAAACAACTAATTGAATTAGAATCGCTTTATTCGGAAGTGTTGGAAATTAACTTTGCAAAAGCGTCTGATTTAGCTGTTATTCTTGCGAGTGATTCTGATAGCAGCGCTGGTGGTGATGTCACAGGTTTTTTATCAGAAAGAGGTAGTGTGACGGTCGATAATCGAACTAACTCATTATTGTTACGCGATACAGCTGATCAGTTAGTACAGATTAGAAAATTAATTGAAAAGTTAGATATTCCGGTGCGTCAGGTATTGATCGAATCAAGAATTGTGATTGCCAATAATGATTTTACTAAAGAGTTAGGTGTTCGATTTGGTGCATCAGGACAAGTTCATGGGGGCAGCGATATTACAAATAAAGCCACATCAGGAACATTAAATGGGACAACACAATTATTGAACGGTGAAGTATTAGAGCAAGCAGATCGGTTAAATGTAGATTTGCCGGTGACAAACCCCGCCGGCTCCATTGCTTTAGCTTTGGCAAAACTGCCACTTGGTGCTGTACTTGAATTAGAATTATCGGCGATGCAAGCAGAAGGCAAAGGGGAAATTATTTCAAGCCCTCGGGTGGTTACATCAAATCAACAACAAGCAACAATTGAGCAGGGTACTGAGATACCTTATCAAGAAGCAAGCTCAAGTGGTGCGACTTCGGTGTCATTTAAAGAAGCGGTATTGAAGCTAGATGTGACGCCACAAATTACGCCAGATGATCATATTATTATGGATCTAGAAGTGAATAAGGATGAAGTGGGCCAAATTTTTGCTGGCGTACCCAGCATTGATACTCGTTCTATAAAAACTCAAGTATTAGTGGATAATGGCGAAACGGTAGTATTGGGTGGGATTTATGAGCAGAAAAAATTAACAGGCTCAACCAGAGTACCTTTCTTTGGAGACTTGCCCTATGTTGGCTTCCTATTCAAAACAACGAGCAATGAAGATACACAACGTGAATTATTAGTTTTTGTTACGCCAAAAATTATTAAAGAGAGTCTTAAGTTTTAAGTTAGAATTAAAGTGACGTTGTTAAGAGCCGGACTTTATCGTCCGGCTTTTTTTTGTACAGTACAGAAGTGGGATAATGAAAAGTGATTTCAGGTAATATATTCCTTGTCGGCCCCATGGGCGCAGGTAAATCAACTGTTGGTAGGCACCTTGCCAAAGCGCTAGGTCGTGATTTTTATGATAGTGATAGAGATATTGAGGATCGTACTGGCGTATCAATTTCATGGATCTTTGAAATGGAAGGTGAGGCGGGTTTCCGCGAGCGGGAGAAAAAGGCAATTGCTGAATTAACAGCGCATAAAGATATTGTTTTAGCCACGGGTGGAGGTGCTATTTTAGCAGAAGAAAATCGTCGAATATTGCGTTCGCGAGGCCATGTAGTCTATTTATCGGCATCTGAAGAGCAGTTATTACGACGGACCGCAAAAGATAAAAGCAGACCGCTTTTGCAAACAGATGATCCAAAGCAACAAATCGCAGCTTTATTGGCAAGTCGAGATCCTTTATATCGCGATGTGGCTGATGTTGTATTGCGGACAGGGGAACATTCTATCCAGCATGTTGTGTCTGGTTTAATCAAACAATTAGAAAATTTAGGCAAATAACAATTAATGAAAACTTTACAAGTTGCACTTGGTGAACGTAGTTACCCTATTTATATTGGGGAAAACCTACTGTTACAAATGGAACTATTAACGCAGCATATTGTTAATAAAGAAGTTGTCATCGTTACAAATACGACAATTGCTCCCTTGTATTTACAGAATATTTTGGCGGTATTAGCTGATTATCAATGTGAATCAGTTATTTTGCCGGATGGTGAACAATATAAGACTCTTGAAGTATTGAATCAGGTGTTTGATGGTTTACTCAAAGCACATTTCTCAAGACAGGTTACTTTAATTGCTCTAGGAGGCGGTGTTGTTGGAGATATGACAGGTTTTGCAGCCGCTTGTTATCAGCGTGGCGTGCCGTTTATACAGATACCAACAACACTTTTGTCACAAGTTGATTCATCTGTGGGCGGAAAAACTGCCGTTAACCATCCGCTTGGAAAAAATATGATAGGTGCATTTTATCAGCCACAATGTGTGATTGCTGATACCAAAACATTGGATACCTTAGATGATAAGCAGCTATCCTCTGGTTTAGCTGAGGTCATTAAATATGGCTTGATTAATGATGCTGAGTTTTTTGGTTGGCTAGAACAAAATATGGCTGCACTGCGGGCACGTGATGCAGCTGTATTGGCTGAAGTAATTGAACGCTCTTGTCGAGATAAGGCGAGTATTGTTGCGGACGATGAATTAGAGCATGGCATGCGTGCATTGCTTAACTTTGGACACACTTTCGGTCATGCGATTGAAACAGGTATGGGTTACGGTAATTGGCTGCATGGTGAAGCGATTGCGGTGGGGATGATGATGGCTGCAGATTTGTCACAACGTATGGGCTGGATAGAGGGTGATATGGTTAATAGGATCCGTAAAATGTTAATTTCTGCGGGATTGCCTACCAGCACGCCAGACGAGATGTCAGTCGATCAATTTATGGGACTGATGGCAGTCGATAAAAAAGTTCAAGATGGCCGTATTCGCTTGGTATTGCTCAAAGGTATTGGTAAAGCTATTATCAGTGATGATTATGATAAGGCTAAATTGGTAGAAACGCTGGAGTTCTTTCAACAATCGCACTAGGATCTGATGTCATGACTGAACTTGAGACTTCTACTACCGAACCATCCTATATTTCTCGGTTAGCTTTACAGTCTGCTCCTTTTCATACGGTTAATAATATTGAGTCGTATTATAGTGGTGCTCAATCTGAGCATAGGCTAAATTTATTGCGCCACTTAGTCAGATCCACTGATAAAATTGGACTGGTTGTCGCGCAAGATGGTCTCGGAAAAACAACATTACTTTTTCAGCTACAACAACGTGCTGGAGATGAGTTGAGGGTTTGTCATGTAGAAGGGGAGGCACAATTTAATACTAATGAAACGTTGGTATCGTGTCTACGACAATTAGGCTTAGATAAATCTGAAATTGGGGCAAGTGATGATCTGACTAATATATTGAAAAATAGACTTACGCAGCTTAGAAGAATCAACATCAGACCATTGTTGTTGCTCGATAATGGTCAGAATTTATCAGAACAATCATTAATGACATTATCACATTGGTTAGGATGGCAAGATGGAGAGGACTATTTACTACAGACTGTTATTGCCACCAATAGTGATATTTCTTTAGCAGAGTCGGTGCAGTATCGTATACAAATGGTTGATTTACCTGCCATGATAGAACAAGATATTTCGGCTTATTTAATGTTTCGATTGACTAGTGTTGGCTACCAAGGTGAGAACCCTTTTAGTGATAAAGATGTGCAACAATTTTATCGATTATCAGCTGGTAACCCTGCATTGATTAATCAATTGGCACATCAACAGTTATTAGGATTACAGCCAACATCTTTAAAATCATCATCATTTGATTTTTCTTTATTGAAAGTAGGAATCAGATGGTTTGGAGTAGTAAGCTTAATTGTATTATTTGCATTGCTGTTACGCTATCAAAATCAACTTAATCAATGGCTAACACCATCACCGAAGAATGGTGAGATTGTTGAACAAAGTGTAATTGATATGACGGAAGATGCTGAACTTGCGATGGTTGTGGTGGAAGATGACAATGTTAAAACCAATGAGCAAGCTCAACGTGAGGAATTGACTAGTTTATTATCTGAAATAGCACAAGTAGAGTCGGTATTAGAACAGCAACATGATGTTGAACCATTAGCAGTAGAACACGCTATTATTGCTGATAAGTCCTCAATAGCAGATACTCACCAGCAAGACTGGATATTGCAACATCAAGGTTCTCAGTATACATTCCAATTAATGGGCTCTTGGGACAAACAAGAAGTCATTGAATTTATTAATAAATATTCACTGGAAGGTGATGTGGCTATGTTTGACAGTATGCGTAATGGTCGGGCTTGGTATGCGGTTATCTATGGTGTATTTGACAGCAAACAAGATGCATTAGCAGCTAGTAAGGACTGGCCGACACCGCTGAATACCTTACCATCTTGGTTACGTCGATTTGATAGTGTACAAAAACAAATTAAAAGTACGGTTCAAGCACCGTAATTAGCGCTGCGGATTTAGTTATTGGATCTGCAAAAACGGCGCGATAAACTTTCTCACCTGATACGGTAGCTTGCGAAAATATACCTTCATCGACTAAAGCTGTTAAATCGGTAGAGTCATCAATATGAAAACAGACTATTCCTGTAGAAGAGGGATAAATAATCCAGTTAGTACGTTGTTTTAAGTGCTCATAAAATAGCTGTGCTTGTTGCAAGCGTGATTGGACCTGCTGTTGTAATGAATGGATACCGTTGCCCACCAGAGTCAGCCAAAGCGGTAAAAATAATTCACCGCCACGAGAGCCTGGCAAGCTATTTGGTGGTGAACATTCCAGATAATCAATAGTGATATCAAACATTGGTTTCAATGGTTGTTTATATAACAAGACACTAGCAGGTTTCGGCTGTTGCCAAGCTTTATGTGGATCAAAACAGATGGAATCTGCTTGAGACAGCTTAGCAAATAAAGACTGATATTCGGGCAATATGATTAACGCCCCTCCCCAGGCAGCATCAATATGGAGCCATGCGTTGAATTGTTGAGCTATAGCGATGCAGTCATTTAAAGGGTCAATTGCTCCTATTGTTGATGTGCCGGCCGTTGCAACTATGGCTAAAGGAGTTTGATTATTACAGGCTTTAAGTAATTGTTCGGGCAATAATTGATCATTTTCATCGGTATCGATGAATTCTAATTTTAGATCCAAGATCTGGCATGCCTTAGCAATAGAGTAGTGTGCAGCACGTGAGGTATAGATAATATTTGAGTTAGCACATTGTTGTTTTGCTTGCCATAACGCTTCTAGGTTGGCATAACTACTGCCAGCAATAAAGTGAGCATGTTGCTGCTGGAATAATTTACACAGGTAATCTAGGGTTTGTTGCTCTATAGTGGCAAGAAGGGGATAAATTTGGGGAGATAATAAATTACCATTGTGTAAGCCTGCAATGAGATGGCCTAAAAGACTGCTAGCAGAAATTGTTGGTGTCATATGAGCAGCCCAAGTCTCGGACTGGTGTATTGAACCTTCCTCGATTAAAGCACTAAGCATGGCTAATAACACATCGTTATCAGCTGCTTGATTGAGAATAGGGGGTGTTTCTAATTTATGAAGATCTGAAGGTGTTACCTGGCTGAGATAGCCTTGAAGAGCTGACAATAATTGGATTATCTCATCATTCATATTAGTTGTAGCCGTGATGTTGAATTAAGCTTGGTTCGTTCAGAAAATTGTTGGTGATGTTGGACATGAATAATCTGACTTGGTGTCGGAATTCGGGTGTAAAGCTGTTGAAATCCGCGATCAAGGATCCCTTGTTCACAGAGTGTCGAGATGTGGGCGTTATTTGTTAAATCAATTTGTTTGATAAGAATTAATTGCTCAGCATGAAGTTCATTTGCTAACCAGAGCGCTAAGCTATCGGATGTTATATCCCAGCTATGCTGAAGACTTGCATGAGCCAATAACTGTTGATCTGGTAACCAGACTAATATCCCCTCAGGTTTTACGCCTAGACGATCATTAGGAAAGTGGAGTGGTTGGCAATTGGGTGTAAGACTCGCTAAGAGTAAACCAAACTGACTCATGGCGAGTAATGCCATATGATGGGCAG
>JAUXFA010000132.1 GCA_030620285.1 Piscirickettsiaceae bacterium | reverse complement strand
TGAGCGAAAAAGAAGTTATAAAATCGAGTAATTTTATCCGTAATATTATTGATGGTGATATTGAAAACAATAAAAATAACGGACGTGTACATACACGGTTCCCACCGGAACCTAACGGTTATTTACATATTGGTCATGCTAAGTCTATTTGCCTAAACTTTGGTTTGGCAAATGATTATCAGGGTTTATGTAATCTTCGCTTTGACGATACTAATCCTCAAAAAGAAAATGAAGAATTTGTAAATGCCATTAAACAAGACGTGCAATGGCTTGGTTTTGATTGGGCTGACCGCTTATATTTTTCTTCAGATTATTTTGAACAGTTGTTTGATTATGCGGTGCAATTAATTAAGCAAGGTGATGCTTATGTATGTGACTTAAATGCTGAACAAACACGTGAATATCGTGGCACACTAACCGAGCCAGGGAAAAACAGTCCTTATCGTGATCGATCAATAGAAGAAAACTTTGATTTGTTTGCGCGAATGCGCGCTGGTGAATTCCCCGATGGTTCAAAATTATTACGCGCTAAAATTAATATGGCTTCTCCTAATATTAATATGCGTGATCCGGCTATTTATCGGATCCGACAAGGGGTTGTTCATCATCAAACAGGCAGTGAATGGTGCATTTATCCCATGTACGATTACACCCATTGCCTATCTGATGCGATAGAAGGCATTACCCATTCAGTGTGTACACTAGAATTTGCCGATCATCGACCACTGTATAACTGGTTCTTGGAAACATTAAATACCGAGAGTCGGCCTCAACAAATTGAGTTCTCTCGCCTTAATTTGCAATATGCTATTACCAGTAAACGTAAACTGACTCGATTAGTTGATGAGAATATTGTTGATGCTTGGGATGACCCGAGAATGTCGACTATTTCAGGAATGCGTCGTCGAGGTTATCCGGCAGCCGCTATTCGTGAGTTTTGTCAACGTATTGGCGTTACTAAAGCAGACAACTCGGTTGAAATGGAAATTTTAGATGCCTGTCTTCGCGAGCAATTAAATGAAACTGCACCACGAGCCATGGCAGTGCTTGATCCCGTTAAGATTGTGATAACTAATTATCCGGAAGGGCAAACAGAACAATTGACGGCGCCAAATCATCCTCAAAAGGAAGAGATGGGAACACGAATAGTGCCTTTCACGCGTGAACTTTATATTGATAGAGCTGATTTTAAGGAACAAGCTAATAATAAATTCAGACGCTTAGTCAAAGACAAAGAAGTACGATTAAGAAATGCTTATGTGATTCGTTGTGATGAAGTGATCAAGGATGATAATGATGAAATTATCGAATTACACTGTAGTTATGATCCGGCGACATTAGGCGCTAACCCCGAAGGCCGGAAAGTCAAAGGTGTTATTCACTGGGTATCTGCGGAATATGGTGTTAAGGCAGAAGTCAGATTATATGACCGTTTGTTTAATCATCCTCATCCCGATGGTGATAAAGAGGTGGATGACTTCCTCACACACTTAAATCCTGATTCATTGATTACATTGACAGAAAGTATGCTTGAGAAAAGCTTGGTTGATGCAACGGCGGGTAGTGTTTATCAGTTTGAGCGTGAAGGTTATTTTTGTGCGGATAGTGAATTATGCCGAGATGGCAAATTAGTGTTCAACCGAACGGTAACTTTGCGAGATACATGGGCAAAAATTGAACAGAGTTAAAAAGGCTTGAAAGTTGCACCAATATAAGAAAACTCTTATTCTTATTGATTAACTTGTAGTTAAAGGATGAAGGATGGCACAAAACCTTGATAGTGCTCACTTTAATATGTTGGAGCAGCAAGTACGCCCTAGTGATGTATTAAACCCTCGGGTATTGCAGGCATTAAATGATATTGCCCGTGATCAATTTGTAGATGAGAGCTTAGCAAGGCTTGCTTTTGCCGATACAGAGTTGCCAATAGGTTTTGGTCAGGTAATGTTGTCGCCAGTATTACAAGGTCGTCTATTACAAACGCTTGATGTGCAAACTGATGAAGAGGTATTGGAAATTGGCACGGGTTCAGGTTATTTCACTGCATTATTGGCGCAATTGGCGAAACATGTAACCACCGTTGAAATAGTGCCTGAATTATCAGAGATGGCCCAACAGAATCTAAATGATGCCTCTATTGATAATGTAACGTTATGTATTGGTGATGCCTCACGAGGCTGGGAATTATCGGATCGAGCTGATGTCATTATCGTGACAGCAGCATTTGTAAGCGTCCCAGATGCGTATCTACAAAGTATGAGTATTGGTGGCCGAATGCTGGCAATAGTGGGTGAAGGCGATATGATGGTAGTGCAGCTCATTCGACGTATTACCGAGTGGGAATGGCAGACGGATTCGGTGTTTGAAACCGTTGTTCCAGCCATGATAAATGCTGAACCCATACCTGAATTTGAATTTTAATTAGAGACTAAGATAAATGAGGCAGATGACCGCGATAGAATTGCGCGACTTTTTAGAAACAGGCGTTTCAACAGTAAAAATAGATGTTCGTGAAGATGTAGAATTAGAATTTGGCATGATTGAAGGTTCAATGCACCTCCCTATGCAAAGCGTACCGGGAAAACTCAATGAATTGGACCAGTATAAAAATGACACAATTGTATTGATTTGCCGTTCTGGCAGACGCAGTGATCAAATTGGTCAGTTTTTAGAACAGATGGGTTATACAGATGTAATTAATTTAGCTGGTGGAATGAATCAATGGGCAACAGATATTGATACCAGCATGACGGTCTATTAAGGTATAAAGATGAATCGTTTAGCAATAACTATTTGGCTCGTGATGGCATCATTTTCGACCACGACAATGGCTGAAGATTTGATGCAAATCTTTGCCCAATCATTAAAAAGTGATCCTCAACTATTAGCCGAGGCGGCATCTCGCCAGGCTGTTGGTGAGCTCGATTCACAAGCACAAGCACAGTTTTTACCAAAGATTGATTTCGGCGCAAATAATGGCAAAATTTGGCAGGATACCTCCTCGCAATCTTTTGTTAGTGGTGATCGTGAATATAATCAACATGGTTATAGTTTGAGTATTACCCAACCAATATATCGACGACAAAACTTTGTTCAGCAAGCTCAGGCAGAGATTAGCATTGAAGGGGCGCAGGCTAGTTATTACATTGCTGAACAAGCATTAATTGTACGTGTAGCTGAACGCTATTTTGATCTGCTCGGACGACAAGATGATGTCGCTTTTGCCATTGCTGAACGTGAGGCTATCGCCCAGCAACTAGAGCAAACTCAGCAGCGATTTGAAGTGGGAATTGCTACGATTACGGATAAATCAGAGTCGCAAGCGGCTTATGACTTAGCCAATGCTGAGGTCATTAGTGCAGACAATGAATTAGCCAATAGCAAGGAACGCTTACGCGAAACATCGGGCAGTTATTATGATGCATTAGATGTATTGCAAGCGGAGACACCACTAGTAAGTCCTGAGCCAGAAGATATTGAACAATGGAGCGCAGTGGCCTTAGAGCAAAACCCGAGTTTAGTGGTGGCACGAACATCGGTGGAAAATGCTAACAAAAACATTGAGTTACAAAAAAGTGGTCATTATCCAAGCTTAGATGTGGTGGGGCAAAAAACGTATACTTCACAAAGTGATAGCAGTTTCGGAAGTGGCAGTAAAACTCACCAGGATAGCATCACTCTACAGTTTAACTTACCGATTTATGCTGGTGGTGGCATTCAATCACGATCCCGTGAGGCGAGTTATAGGTTAGATCAGGCGATGCAAAATGAAGAACAACAACGGCGAGCAGTGTTTCGTCAAAGTCGTGAAGCATACAATGGTGTGATGTCAGGGATCAGCCGAGTGAAGGCCTTAAAACAAGCTGTTATTTCTAATGAACAAGCATTAGAATCAACTGAGGCAGGTTATGAGGTTGGAACACGTACCACCGTTGATGTATTAAATGTTCGACGCGATTTATTTCGTGCCCGTCGTGACTATGCGAGTTCACGCTATGATTATATTCTATCTAGCTTACGTCTAAAACAAGCCGCTGGGACTGACAGTATTGATGATCTCACTCAGATCAATAGCTGGCTAGAAAAATAAATAAATGAATACAAGTCGTTCTCTGCTGTTAAATTCATCAGATAGCACGCTGGTAGTGGTAGATATTCAGCAACGACTAACCGCTGCAATGCCACACAATGTTCGTGAACAAGTGATCGAACGGATCAAACAGTTAATCATCGCCGCCAATACTTTAGTTATTCCTGTTGTAGTGACAGAGCAATATCCCAAGGGATTAGGCCCAACGGAAGCTGAATTAGTCAGTGTGCTTGATGATGCCACTATTATTGAAAAGACCAATTTTTCATGTGTCAAAGCCGAGGGTTTCAGTGAGCAAATTGAACTGTTAAAACGCAAACAAATTATTTTGGTTGGCATGGAATGCCATATTTGCATATTGCAAACAGCTATTGATCTTATAGCTCAAGGTTTTCAAGTTTATGTGGTCTCGGATGGGGTCAGTTCTCGCACAAAAGATAATTACAATAATGGTTTGAAACGGATGCGAGATGCTGGAGTGATAATTGCTAATCTTGAATCAGTGATCTTCGAATGGCTTGGCGATGCCAAACATCCACAGTTTAAGACACTAGCTAAGCTTATCGTTTAACCGTGCATTAATTGTCGCTTATTGGCGATACCCTGTTTTTTGTCTTTCAGTTTTATTTTATCCTGCTGGTAACTTGGAATACCTTTTAGTTTGGCGCGAGCATAGTCCAGATCTAAATGATGTTTTACTTGTTCTGTAGATAAGCCAAAATCATCAGTTAAGATTTGATAAATTAATTCGAATAATCGTTTCAGGGCAATTTTCCAGCTACTACCTGTAATTGAATGCAAGCTATCAGACAGTTGCATAAAT